>JAVVFE010000146.1:0-7553 GCA_032251175.1 Thermohalobaculum sp. | reverse complement strand
CCTTCATGAGCGCCATCTGCATCGCCGCAACCGTCATCTTCTGGTTATGAGTCCTAAGCCTAGCGCGCTTTCAAGTGTAGGGGCAAAAATTTTTTGGGGACGCAGCAAATAGCGCAAGAACATGTGCAGATTCTGTGCAATCGAGGTGTGAATTTCTTCAACAGTTACGGAATCTGTGCGTCAAACGTTCACCAAATGTGCGCCGCACAGAATCCGTGTGTGTTTCTTTAACCATTTGATTTTTATATGAAAAATGGTGCCCAGGGGCGGATTTGAACCACCGACACGCGGATTTTCAGTCCGCTGCTCTACCAACTGAGCTACCTGGGCCCGGATCGGCGTGCCATGCGCGGCGCCGATCGGATGCGCCCTGCGGGCGCGTGGACGGCTAATTAGGCGATCGGATCGGGGCTGTCCAGCAGCAATTTCGCATCGACGGGGCTGGCGCGGCGGCGTCGCGGGCGTGCCGGCCAGACGCCGCCGCGCGGTGTCGCGCAGGGCCTTGGCGCGGCCCGGCCGGAGGGGCGCCAAGGCGCATGCGCATGGGACGCGAAGTCTGCCTCAGGGTGCGACGGCACGCGCGGCGATCGCGGCGAAGGCGGTGTCGAGATCGGCAGCGGCCTGGGCGAGCGCCGCGCCGCCCTCGTTGGCATAGGGTGCAAAGACCGCCGAAGGCAGCTTGTAGGCCAGTGTCGCGGTGCCATCGGGGTTTTCGGTGACATAGAAGCGGATCGGCGCCTCGATCATCGCGGCGACGCTGGTTTCGAGCACGCGCACCGCAAAGACGTTGTTGAAGACGCCGACGACGCGGTTGCCCGGGATGGCGATGCCGCGCGCGCGGGCGGCGGCGGTGGGGCCGGCCTCGGTCACCACGGCCAGGCCCTGGGCCTTGACCGCGTCGCGCAGGCGCGCGAGCAGGGTCTCGAAATCATGCGGCGCGGGCGCGACGGACCACCCCGCGCGGGGTGCCAGCGGTGCCTCCCAGGCAGCGGCCCCTGCCGCGGGCGGCGCGAGGCAGAGCCCCGCGGCCAGCGCCAGGGCGGCGAGGCGGGGCATCGGGTGGCGGGCCTTCGGGTTACGGGGCATCGGGTGGCGGGGCATATCGCTCTCCTTTCAGGCCGCGGCGCGGCGGGGCGCAAGCGGCGGGTCCATCGATAGAATTCCGCGCAGACGGGTGCCGAGCATCGAGCCCGCGAAGCCCCAGACCAGCCACCAGAACCCGTGCATCGAGCCCGACACCAGCCCGCCGAGATAGGCGCCGATGTTGCACCCATAGGCCAGCCGCGCGCCATAGCCCATCAGCAGCCCGCCGATCACCGCGGTCATGAGTTCGCGCGCCGACAGCCGCCAGACCGGCGCAAACCGCCCAGCCAGCGCCGAGGCCGCGAGCGCGCCCAGCACGATGCCGAAATTCATCACCGAGACGGCGTCGGCAAAGACGCTCGCCTGCACCTGCGCCGCGCGCCAGCCCTGCCAGTAGGGCCAGGCGCCGACATCGGCTCCGGCCGCGTCGAGGATCTTCGCCCCCCACAGCGCAAAGCCCGACGTGATGCCCCAGGGTTGGCGGAAAATCAGGAAGCAGGCGATCGAGACGATGGCCAGCGCCACCGCGCCCGCCTGCATCGACCACGGCCCGCGCAGCAGGCTGGCAGTGGGGCGCGCCGCCTCGAGCGCGCCATGCGCGCGCCGCTCGACCCGCACCGAATGGGTCCAGATCGCCGCCAGCACGGCGAACAGCACCGCCAGCCCGCCGAGCGGCCCGAACATGGCGATGAGCGAGGTGCCGGGGATGTTGGGGATCCCGGTGATCCGGTCGAGCTGGCCCCAGAAGCCGGGGATATGCGCGGTTGCCCAGACGCTGCCGGCGATGAAGAAGGCCAGCACCACGGTCATCCGGGTCGAGCCGCCGCCCACGGTGAACAGCGTCCCCGACGCACAGCCCCCGCCAAGCTGCATCCCCACCCCGAACATCACGGCGCCAAAGGCCGAGGCCAGACCCATCGGCATGATCACCGGGCGCATGTCGAGGCCGGTCGCATCCTGGTAGCCGATCAGCAGGAATGTGCCGGTGCAGGCCAGCGCCAGCAGCAGCAACTGCGCCCTGAGCCCCGCGCCGCGCCGCTCGCGCACCATCCGCCGCCAGGCCGCGGTGAAGCCGAACGAGGCGTGGTAGAGCGCGAATCCCGCAGCCCCCCCCAACAGCGCGCCTGCGGCATATCGCGCGCCCTCGCCGCCCGATCCGCCGCGCGCAGCGAAGGCCAGCAGACACAGGCCGAACAGCCCTGCGACGGAAATACCCAGAACAGTGCGTTGCATTGCGTGTCCCTGGTCTGTGTCGGGTTGAACCCTGCATGCAATCGAGCGCGATTTGTCAACCTTGCGCAAGCCCCGGATATTTCCCGCGGCGATGCTGCACGGCGGTCACATGTCGGTGAGCAGGTGTCGTTTCGCGTGCGTCCAGAGGGCATTGTTAGCATGCCACGAGAGTTCGCGCCGCGATCGAACAGAGGAAGAGCGATGACATCCCACCCGACGACGCCACTCGTCGCCGCATCGGCCGCCGCGCCGGCAAGCTGGGACCGCACGGTCGCGGCCTTCCTCGCGCATTCGGCCGAGACGCCCGTCCATCTCGGCGCCACGCTGAACGCCCGGCCCGATTTCGCGATGGGCTGGATCGCGAAGGGCTTCTTCTACCTGCTGCTGGGCCGGGCGGAGCTTGTCGCCGTCGCGCGCGAGGCGCTGGCCGCGGCCGAGGCGGCGGTTGCAGCCGCAGGCGCCGATGCGCGCGAGCGGCTGTATCTCGATGCCTTGCGCGCCTATGTCGCCGGCCGCCCGTCAGCCGCCTGCGCACGGCTGGCCGAGGTGCTGGTGCGCCATCCGTCCGACACGCTGGCCTTCAAGCTCGACCACGCCATCCGCTTCGTGCTGGGCGACCGGCGCGGCATGCTCGAGGCCAGCGCCCGGATGCTGCCGGCGATCGGCCGGGATCATCCGCATCTGGGCTATGTGCTGGGCTGCCGCGCCTTCGCGCTGGAGGAGAACGGCGCCTATGCCGACGCCGAGCTGACCGGCCGCCGCGCGGTCGATCTGGCGCCCGACGACGCCTGGGGCCTGCACGCCGTCGCGCATGTCTACGACATGACCGCGCGGGTCGAGACCGGCATCCGCTGGCTGGAAACCCGCACCTCGGCCTGGGCGCATTGCAACAATTTCGGCACGCATGTGTGGTGGCACCTGGCGCTGTTCTACCTCGAGCGGGGCGAGCATGACCGGGTGTTCGACCTCTACGACACGCGGGTGCGCGCCGAGCACACCGACGATTACCGCGACATCGCCAACGGCGCCTCGATGCTGATGCGGCTCGAGCTTGAAGGGCTCGAGGTCGGCGACCGCTGGGAGGAGCTGGCCGATCTGGCCGCCAACCGGGTCGAGCCGGGCTGCGTGGTGTTCGCCGATCTGCATTATCTGCTGGCGCTGGGGGCCGCCGGGCGCACCACCGACGCCGACCGCCTGATCGAGCGCCTTGCCCGCGATGCCCAGGCGCGCGAGCATGACATGCACGAGGTCGCGGCGGTGGCGGGGCATCCGACGGCGCTGGGTCTGGCGGCGTTCCGGGCCGGGGATTACGGCCGCGCCTTCGACCTGCTGCGGCAGGTGCGCCCGGCGCTCCAGTCGGTTGGCGGCAGCCACGCCCAGCGCGACGTTTTCTCGCGGCTGATGATCGAGGCGGGCATCCGGGCCGGGCGCTATGTCGAGGCCGAGGCGGAACTGGCCGCGCGCGCCGCGCGCCGGGGCGCCGAGGACGGGTTCACCGCCCGCCGCCGCACGGCGATCGCGCGGGCGCAGCGGGCGCGGGGGGTTGCTGCCGAATGATCGAGGGCGGAACGCGCCAGACAGGGCTGCCGGGGGCGGGGGGGCCCGGCGCACGGCGGCCCCGCGACCTGCGGCTCGACTTCTTCCGCGGGCTCGCGATGTTCATCATCCTGCTGGCGCATACCCCGCTCAACACCTGGACCCTGTGGATCCCGGCGCGTTTCGGCTTTTCCGACGCGACCGAGATCTTCGTGTTCTGCTCGGGCTTTGCCTCGTCGCTGGCGTTCGGGGCGGTGTTCGCGAAACGGAGCTGGCTGCTGGGCACCGCGCGGATCGCGTTCCGCGTCTGGCAGGTCTACTGGGCGCATATCGGCATCTTCCTGGTGACCGCGATCATCCTGTTTGCGATCGACCATTTCGGCGTTGGCATCCCGGACCATCGCCACGTCACCGACCCCTATGTCGTGCCGCTGTTCCGGCGCACCGGCGAGACGCTGATCGGCCTGTTCACGCTGACCTATGTGCCGGGGATGTTCGACATCCTGCCGATGTATCTGGTGATCCTCGCGATGGTGCCGGTGGTGATGGCACTGCACCGGGCCGGCGGGCGGGCGGCGGTCGCGGCCTTCGTCGTCACGGTCTGGGCGGCGTCGAACCTCGCCGCGCTGGACCGCATGGCCGGCGCGACCGAGGCGCCGGGCGCGGCGCTGGCCGCCATCGCGACCCTTGGCGCGCCGTTCGCGTGGATGAATCTGCCGGCCAACCCGTTCGGCGGCGGCACGTGGTTCTTTAATCCGTTCGGCTGGCAGTTGATTTTCTTCACCGGCTTTGCCTTCGGCATGGGCTGGCTGCCGGCGCCGCCGGTGTCGCGGCGGCTGGTGTGGCTGGCGATCGCGGTGGTGGTCCTCAGCCTGCCCTTCGCCTGGTTCAAGATCCATGACGGCTTCTACCTGCCGCGCGACTGGGCGGTGCGCGAGTGGATCGAGGCGACCCGGACCTGGATGGAACCGCTGTGGTGGAAATCGCCGCAGGGCATCCTGCGCTACGCGCATTTCCTCGCGGTGGCCTATCTCGCCTGGGCGGCGGTGGGCCCCGGCGGGCGGCGGCTGTCGGAGGGCTTCGCCCCGCCCGCCGCGGCGCGCGGCCCGGTGCTGGCCGGGGCCGCCGCGGTGCTGATTGCCACCATCCCCTACGCCTATGTCGACGAGATCAAGTCGCTCTGGCCCGCGCTCGACGCCTTTTTCCACGACACCGTCCCGCTGATGCCAGGGGACCGCATCGGGCTTCTGCAGCTTGCGCATCTGGTGGCGCTGGCGGTCGTGGTCTGGGCCGCGATCGGACCGCGGCGGCGCGAGGCGGCGGCGCGGCGCTGGCTGCCGGCTGCCGTGCCGGTGATCCGCAAGGTCGGCACCCAGAGCCTTGCGGTCTTCATGGTGTCGATCCCGCTGGCACAGGTGAACGGCTGGCTGCTCGGCATCATGGGGCCCGATGTGTGGACGCGGGCCGCGATCAACCTCGCGGGCTTCGCCATTCTGATCGCGACGGCCTATATGGTGTCGTGGTTCAAGTCCCAGCCCTGGCGCGGCACGCAGGCCGCACCGGTGCTGGCGGGCGAGACCGACACGCAGAAGGCCGGCGTGCATGGCGGCGCCGCGGCCCGGGCATGAGAGTGCCCCGGTCGGTCTGACGAGGGAGAGACGGTTTGTTCGTCCATGCCGGCAAGGGAGGCGCCAAGCGCCAGTCCAGCGACTACGACGCCGACACCGCGCTCGACCGGCTGACCCGCCGGCGCGGGGCGGGGGGCGTGGTGATCGGCCAGCTTGGCCAGTCGCTCGACGGCCGGATCGCCACGCCCACCGGGGCCTCGAAATACATCAACGGGAAAGAGGCGCTGTGCCATCTGCACCGCATCCGCGCCCGTGTCGACGCGGTGCTGGTGGGCGTGGGCACCGCGATCGCCGACAACCCGCAACTGACCACGCGCCATGTGCCGGGGGCGAATCCGGTCCGCGTGGTGATCGACCCCGCTGGCCGGCTGCCCGCGGACCTGACGATGCTGCATGACGGTGCCGCACAGGTGCTGGTGGTAACCAGCCCCGGCAATCGCGTGCCCGCCGGGGCCGAGCCGCTGTACCTGCCCTGCACCGACGCGGGCCACATTCACCCCGGCGAGATCGTCGCGGCGCTGCGCGAGCGGGGCCTTGCGCGCCTTCTGGTCGAGGGCGGGGCCGAGACGCTGGCGCGGTTCATCGATGCGGGCGAGCTGGACGAGCTGCACCTGATGGTGGCGCCGATCGTGCTGGGGTCGGGCAAGACCGGGCTCAACCTCAGCCCGATCGCCGGGCTCGACGAGGCATTGCGCCCGCTGGTGCGCACGATGCGGTTCAAGGACGGCGACATGCTGTGCATGTGCGACATGCGCCGCCCGATCATGGCCTGAGCCGCAAAGGCCGGGCGCGACAGGGGAGATCTCGATGCCGATTGCCCGCTACAGCCTCGCACAACGCCTGGTCCACTGGACCGTTGCGCTCTGCGTGCTTGGATCGCTCACCATGGGTCTCACGCTCGGCACGCTGGGCTTCGACGGGGCGGTCAAGGCGTTCGGGCAGGATGCCACGAACGCGCTCTACAAATATCACAAAAGCTTCGGGGTGCTGATCCTGGGGCTGATGCTGCTGCGCGTGGGCCTGTGGGTGGGGCTGGGCCGGCCGGCCCTGCCCGACACGATGCCCCCGTTGCAGCGCCTGGCCGCGATCGCGAACCATGCCGGGCTCTATGCCCTGCTGATCGCGATGCCGGTGGTGGGCTGGATGGCGACGGCCTCGGGCGGCTATCCGGTCGAATTCTTCGGCTGGGTGCTGCCCGGGTTCCTGGCGAAGGATCCCGCGCTGTCGGACTGGCTCTATGGCCTGCACGGGACGCTGGCCTACGCGATCATCGCGCTGGTCGGCCTGCACATCGCGGCGGCGCTGCATCACTGGCGGGTCAGGCGCGACGGGATCATCCGGCGGATCAGCCTGCCCTGACGGCCGGGCGGCGCCGGCCGCGTGCCCGCCTCGGGTCCACGCGGGCGTCGCCTCAGCCGGGCGGCAGGGCCAGCAGGTCGCGATGCCCGATGACGACGCGCGCGGCCTGGCGATGGGCGGCGAGCCACGCGCCTGCCGCCTCGGCCCCCAGCGCGCCCGCGATCGCGGCGGCGCTGCCCTCGGCCAGCGCCGCGATCAGCGCGGCGTCCTGGGGCGGCGTCAGCACCCAGTCGCTGGGCGCGTCGTCGACGCGGTAGCCGTGCCCGGCGAGGCACCGGGCGAGATGGGCGTGCGCGTCGGGCCCCAGCGCCGGGCCCAGCCCCTTGTCGCGCCGCTGGTCGGCATGGAAGGCGGCGAGCGCCGCGGCATCCTGCGGCGCGGCCGGCAGCCACAATTCGCGCCCGTCATAGCTCAGCACCGCATGGAGCGCCGCCCCCGCCGCCGCGAGGTCGTCGGCGAACCGCTCGATCCAGGCCGCGCCGCACAGGTCGAAGAAGGCCGACGCCGTGACCAGATCGGGCGCAGGCGCCAGCAGCGCGCGGGTGCCGCAGGCCAGATCGGCGATCTGAAGCTCGACCGACACGCCCACCGGCGCCGCCACGCGCGCCCGGGCCAGCAGCCCGGCGTCGCTGTCGGCCAGCACCCAGTGCTGCCCGGGGCCGAGCAGCGGCGCGGTCGCGCCCCGGAGACGGAAGAACAACGCGATATGGTGCG
>JAVVFE010000145.1:0-7601 GCA_032251175.1 Thermohalobaculum sp. | reverse complement strand
CGCGGCGGTGTTGGGCCGCGCGCGTTCGTGCGGCGCGACCGCGCGGCGCAGCGCGGCGGTGAAGACGCGCGCATCGAACTCGGTCTGGAACGCCGCGCCCGCCCGGGCCAGCACGCGGCCGCGCAGGTAATCCAGCACGCCCATGAACAGGAACAGCGCCGTGATCAGCACCAGCAGCGCGACCAGCGTGGCCTCGGACCGGCTGGCCAGCACCCGGTCGTAGACCTGCAACATGAACAGCGGCCCGGTCAGCATCAGCAGGTTCACGAACACGCTGAACACGCCGACCGCGACGAAATTGCCCCGCAGCCTGCCAAGCGCGCCGCGCAGTTCGTCGCGCCCGCCCTGCTTTCGTCCGCCCCGGTTCATCCGCCGCTCACCCGTGACCGCTCCGCGCCCCTCCATAGCATGGGGCCTCGCGCGATGCATGCGCTGTTGCCACCACGGTGGCCTGTGCGCAACGGAACCCGCCGCTCGCACGTTTGATGATTTGGCGGCACAGGCGGGCACTGCTATCTGGCAGGGAAGGCGCCCGGCGCCTTGGGTCGAATCGCGCGAGAGGACGGAGAGAATGATCGGAAGACGTGGCTTCATCGGAATGGCGGGCGCGGTTGCGCTTGTGGCGGCATCCCCCGCGGGCCTTGCGCCGCGCCCCGCCTTCGCGCTGGCCGAGGACGAGGCGCGCGCCGTCGTGCAGCGCGCGGTGGACGAGGTGCTCGCCCTTGTGCGCACCAAATCCTCGGCGGAACAGAAGGCCGAGCAGCTCCGCGCGATCATGGAGCGCACCGCCGCCCTGCCGCAGATCGCCCGCTTCGCCGCCGGCCGCATCTGGCGCGAGATGTCCGACGACCAGCAGGGCCGCTACGTCGCGGCCTTCAGCATCTACCTCGCACGGATCTACGCGCGGCGCTTCCAGGACTACTCGGGCGAGACCGTCACCCTCGAGCGCGCGATCGATGCCGGCAAGAAGGGCATCCTGGTGCAGAGCGCGGTGAGCCAGCCGGGCGGCCAGCCGATCCCGGTCGACTGGCTGGTCTCGGACCGCGCCGGCGACGGCGCGCGCATCGTCGACATCGTGATCGAGGGCGTCTCGATGACCACCACCCAGCGCGAGGAAATCGGGGCGATGTTCGACACCCGCGGCAGCGATGTCGAAAAACTGATCTCGGCGCTCGGCGCCGCCTGACCCGGCGCGCCGGGGGGGCGGCCTGGCCGCCCCCTCAGGGCCCGCCGCCCGCGCCGGGCGCGCGGCTTTCCAGATACTTCCAGATGCCGCCCGCCCGCGCCACCTGCCGCCCGCCCGACCACAGCTCGCACTGCATGAACGACAGCCCGCGCACCTGGCGAAGCTGCTCGGCGCGCGCCATCAGCCGCTCGCCCCGCTTGGCCGCCGCCAGGAAATGGCAGTCGAGGTCGATCGTCGCGCAGGGATGCGCGCCGCCCGCCTCGAAGCTCGCCGTGCCCATCGCGACATCGGCCAGGAACAGGATCACCCCGCCATGGCAGACGCCGCCGACGTTGATGTGGCGCGGCTCGACGTCCAGCGCCGCGTGCCAGACCCGCTCGCCCGCCCGCGCGATCCGCGCCGGGCCGACATGGGCGTTGAACCCCTCGCCCCGGATGACGCGCCAGGGCAGGCTGTCGTCGAACTCCATTCCACACCCCTCTCTCTCCCGTTCGCGTCCGCCTAGCACGATCCGCGAGGCGGGTCACCGGGGGGCGGGTCCGCGCGGCCGACCCCCCTGGTGACCCGCCCCGGGTGCGGGATTGCCGCCATATTCGTGATTGTGCGCCGCAGCACGTCTTGCGCCTGAGCGGTCGGTCTGGAATGCTCGTCCTGCGAGCGGGGGCGGGGCCGCGCGGCGCCGGGGGGGCGTCGGTCAGGCCGTCCGCAGACGCTCGGGGGGCGTAGATGGAAAAGAGTTTCTTCCGGTTCGTGTGGCGCTTCTCCAAGCGCGACCAGCTTTTCATCCTGGCGCTGACCGTCGCCTCCTTCCCGCTGGTCTATGTCTCGCTCGAGATCCCCAAGATGATCGTCAACGACGCGATCAGCGGGCGGAACTTCCCGCGCGAGGTCCTGGGCGTCGAATTCGAACAGATCCCCTACCTGCTGCTGCTGTGCGGCGCCTTCCTCGGCATGGTGATCCTGATCAACGGCGTCAAATGGCTGATGAACATCGCCATCGGCATGACCGGCGAGCGGATGCTGCGCCGCCTGCGCTACCAGTTGTTCGAACAGGTGATGCGCTACCCGATGGCGCGCTTCCGCACCACCAAGCCGGGCGAGGTGGTGCAGGCCCTGATGGGCGAGATCGAGCCGCTGGGCGGCTTCATCGGCGAGGTGATCGCAACGCCCGCCTTCCAGGGCGGCCTGCTCGGCGTCTATGTGTTCTTCATCTTCATGCAGGACTGGCTGCTGGGGCTGGCCGCGGTCGCGCTCTATCCGATCCAGGCCTGGCTCATCCCCTACATGCAGGCCAAGGTGGTGCGGCTGAACAAGCGGCGCGCCGGCAACAACCGCATGCTGGCCGACACGCTGGCCGAAAGCGTCGGCAACATCGCCGAGATCCACACCAACGACACCGCCCGCTGGCACATGGCGCAGGTTTCGGGCAGGCTCTACCACAACACCCTGATCCGGATCGATATTTTCCGGCGCAAGTTCACCATCAAGTTCGTCAATAACTTCCTCAACCAGCTCACGCCGTTCTTCTTCTACTCGATCGGCGGCTATCTCGTGATCCGCGGCGATCTCGATTTCGGCGCGCTGGTGGCGGTGCTCGCGGCCTACAAGGACCTCGCTGGCCCGTGGAAGGAGGTGCTGAACTACGTGCAGCGCTGGTCCGACTTCAACAGCCGCTACGCCTATGTCGTCGACAACTTCATGGGCGACGACGTGGCCGCGCCCGAGCGGATCTGGGATGCCGCCGGGCGCGCCCGGCCGCTGGGGGGCGACCTCACACTCGACCATCTCGACGGCGGCCCCGGCACCGGCGGGCTCAACGCCACCGGCATCGCCATCAAGGCAGGCGACGCGGTGGCGGTCACCGGCGGGGGGCATGGCGCGCGCGAGGCGCTGTTGCGCATGATGGCGGGGCTTGCCGTGCCGCATGTCGGCAGCGTGCGGCTGGGCGGGCAGATGCTCGCCGAAGCGACCTTGCCTCAGATTGGCCGCAGCATTGCCTTCGTGACGTCAGAGCCGGGGATCATCAATCGCACGATGCGAGACAACCTGCTCTATGGCCTGATGACCTGCGCCCCGGCGAGCGATGCGTCGGGCGTCGCCGCGCTGATGCGGCGCGAGGCCCGGATGACCGGCAACCTCGCCGCCGATCCCGATGGCGACTGGATCGACTATGACGCGGCCGGCGTGCCGGATGCCGCCGCGCTCGAGGCCCGGCTGATCGACCTGACCGAACGCTATGGCCTGGGCGGCGACCTCTACGCCGGCGCGCTCGAAGCCCGCCTTCCGCCCGGCGATGCCGCGCGCTGGACCGCGCCGGTGATGGCCGCGCGCGCGGCGCTCGCCACCCAGGGCGCGGCCGAGGGCATCGCCGACCTGCTCGAGCGGTGGGAGCGCGACAGCTTCAACCGCAATGCGGCGGTGCTCGAAAACATCCTGTTCTGCCTGCCGGTGGATGCCGAGGGCGATGTGCCCGTGCTGATCCGGCGCGCCGACGTCGCCGGCCTGCTGGCGCGCAGCGGCGGCATGGCGGAACTCGAGGCGGTCGGCTGGCAGATCGCCGGGGAATTCGCCGATCTGGTCGATGCGGTCACGCCCGACTCGAGCGTGCTCGACGGCTTCCCCGGCTACACCCGGGCCGAGGTGCTGGCCGCGGCCGAACTGTGCGCGCACCACCGCACCGAAACGCTCGACATGGTGCCGCCTGCGGCGCGCCAGACCCTGGCCTTGCTTGCCGCCCGTTTCGTGCCGAACCGCGACCGGCTCGACGTGCTCGACGACGAGGCGGCCGAGCGCATCCTCGCCTGCCGCGCGCGCGTCCTTGCGGAACTCGGCGACGACCAAAGCGTTGTGCGCTTCGACGAGGACCGCTTCAGTCCGGCGCTGTCGATCGCCGAGAACATCGTCAACGCCAAGCGCCGCCACGACCGCAAGGCGCGCTGGCGCCAGCTCGACGCGGCGCTCGAACAGGCGGCCCGCGCCGCGGGCCTGCGCGACGAACTGATGCGGCTCGGGCTCGCGGCTTCGGTCGGCGCCGGCGGCTCGGCGCTCACCGGCAATGCCCGCCGGCGGGTCGGGCTGATCCGCGCCGTGCTCAAGCACCCGTCGCTGGTGGTGCTCGACGGCGTCGCCGGCGGCAGCGGGCCGCAGGATGCCGCGCTGCGGGCGCTGATCCGCGAAGATCTGCCCGCGGCGACCCTGGTCTGGGCCGCCGAGGGCGAGGAGGCGGCCGCGGGCGCCGACCGCGTGCTCGCCATCGCCGATGACGGCACGGTGCGCGCCTTCACCGCCGACACCGCGACCCGCCCGCGGTCTGCGGAGCCGGCGGTGGCCGCCGCCGACGCCCCCCAGGACGGAAAGGCTGCCGAATGAGCCTGAATGCTGCCGTGACCGCGCTGCGCGATGCCGCCCCCTTCCGCCGCATCGACGAACGGCGCCTGAAGATCGTCGCGATGATGGGCGAGACCCTGCGCTACAGCCCCGGCGAGCGTCTGTTCGAGCGTGGCGACCCGGGCGATGCGGCCTTCGTGGTGATCTCGGGCGCGGTGGACGTGCTGCTCGGCAGCAACGGCTCCGAGACCGTGGTGGCAACGCTGGGCACCGGGGAAATCTTCGGCGAGATCGCCGCGCTCTGCGACCAGACCCGCACCACCGCCATCGCCGCCAACGGGGCGCTGACCGTGCTCCGGCTCGACAAATCCGTGCTCAAGAGCCTGATCCAAGAATTTCCCGATCTCGCCTTCGAGTTCCTGCGCGTGATCGCCACGCGGCTCGAAGCCACCAACGCCCAGCTTGGCGCCGCGCGCGCGCGCCTCGCCCAACTGAACGCCTGAGCCGCGGCGGCAGCCGCCCGCGCCTCACGCCCCGGCTTGCGGCCCCGCATTGCGCCGCGCCATCAGCCCGGCCAGCCGGCGCATCTCGGCCACATCGTCCGGCAGGGCGTGCCAGAACGTCGGGTGCAGTTCCTGGTTCAGCACCAGCCCGGCATCGGGCCAGGCCGGTTCGGTCAGCATCCGCTCCCAGTCCAGCGCGCCCCAGCCGATCGGCAGGTGGGTGTCGCCCGACCCATAGGCGACCTCCTCGGCCGGCAGGGCGATCGGCATGTCCAGCTTGACGCCGAAACAGTCGTTCAGATGCAGGTGATGCGTCAGCGGCGCCAACGCGTGGATCTCGGCCATCAGGTCGGCGCCGTGCCGCTGGCATTGCAGCGACGCATGCGCAAAATCCAGCGTCGCCCGCACCGCGTCGTGACCGACCGCCGCGATCTCGCGCGCCAGGCGCGAGGGCAGGGCGGTCTCGCGTCCGTCGAAACTCCAGATCGTCTCGACGCAGATCTCGACGCCGTGTTCGGCGGCGACATCGCCCAGCCGCGCCAGGCTGTCGCGCTGGCGGGCATAGGCGGCCTCCAGCGCCCGCTCGTCGCGCGCGTCGGACAGGCCGCAATGCAGCACCATCCGCGGGGCGCCCAGGCGTGCCGCCACCTCGATGTTCGCGCGCGCCACCGCTTCGTGGCGCACCAGCATGTCGGGCGCGTCCATCAGGTTGATCGTCAGCATCGCGTGGCAGGTGCGATCCAGGCCGCACCGCTCGAACGGCGCCGTGAAGCGGCGCATCGCCGGCTCGATCAGCCGGCCGGCGGCGATCAGCCGGGTGCAGAACAGCGGCACCTCGACCGAATCGACCCCGACACCCGCGGCCTCGTCGAGCCAGGGCGCGGGATCGCTCAGGTCGAAGGTCGCAGGCCACAGCGTATAGCCGATCCGGTAGGGCGTGCGGTCTGAACTGTATGCCAAGATTCGAATTCCCCCCTGCGGCCGCATCGTTTCATCCGCGCGGCCTGCACGTCTCGCCGGATCCCCATCCGTCCGGGCTGTGACAATCAAAGTATTGGAGCCTCGGATCCGGCAGGGGTCAATCGCCAATGCTCACGGCATTGTCAGCACGATGGCGAAGTTTCGCGCATCTGTGGCGCCCCGGGCGCAGGGTGCGACATCGCGGGCGCATTGACCCTCCAGCCACTGGAATGTCTATGTCTGCGCCACACCGTCCCGCCACCCCGAGGGCCCGATGCCGACCGCCAGCGACCACAGCTCCCACGCCCACGACGTCGTCCGCGACCCGGTCTGCGGCATGACCGTCGATCCGGCGGCCGGCAAGCCCCGCCACGATCACGCCGGGCGGGTGTTCCACTTCTGCAATCCGCGCTGCAAGGACCGCTTCGCCGCGGCGCCCGACGATTTCCTCACCGCGGTCGATCCGGTCTGCGGCATGACCGTCGACCGCGCCACCGCGCGCCACATCGCCAGCCACGCCGGCACGCGGGTCTATTTCTGCTCGGCCCGCTGCCAGGAAAAGTTCGAGGCCGCGCCCGACACCTTTGCCGGCGACCGCCCGGCGCCCGCGCCGATGCCCGAGGGCACCGTCTACACCTGCCCCATGCACCCCGAGATCGAACAGGTCGGCCCCGGCGACTGCCCGATCTGCGGCATGGCGCTCGAGCCCATGGGCGCCCCGACGGGCGAGGAGGGACCGAACCCCGAACTCGTCGACTTCCGCCGCCGCTTCGCCATCGGCGCGGCGCTGACCCTGCCGGTGCTGGTCCTCGCCATGGGGCCGATGATCGGCCTGCCGGTGCGCGACTGGCTGGGCGGGCGCGCGGCGCAATGGGTGGAACTCGTGCTCGCCACCCCGGTCATCCTCTGGTCCGGCTGGCCCTTCCTGGTGCGCGGCGCCCGCTCGTTCCGCAGCATGAACCTCAACATGTTCAGCCTGATCGGGCTGGGGGTCGGCGCCGCCTGGCTGTTCAGCGTCGCGGCCGTGCTCGCCCCCGGTATCTTCCCCGCGGGCTTCCGCGACGCCGACGGCCAGGTCGGGGTCTATTTCGAGGCGGGCGCGGTGATCGTGGTCCTGGTGCTGCTCGGCCAGATCCTCGAACTGCGCGCCCGCGAGCGCACGGGCGCCGCAATCCGCGCGCTGATCGACCTTGCGCCCAAGACCGCGCGAGTGATCCGCCCGGACGGGCGCGAAGAGGAGATCGCGCTCGCCGATGTCAAGGTCGGCGACCGGCTGCGCGTGCGCCCGGGCGAAAAGGTCCCGGTCGACGGCGCGGTGGTCGAGGGCCGCTCGTCGGTCGACGAATCGATGCTGACGGGCGAGGCCATCCCGGTCGAGAAGGTCGTGGGCGACCCGGTGACCGGCGCCACCCTGAACGGCACCGGCGGCCTGGTGATCGAGGCCCAGCGCGTCGGGCGCGACACCATGCTGGCGCGCATCGTCGAGATGGTGGCCAGCGCCCAGCGCTCGCGCGCGCCGATCCAGAAGGTCGCCGACGCGGTCTCGGGCAAGTTCGTCCCGGCGGTGATCGGCGTGGCGGTGGTGGCCTTCGTGCTATGGGCGGCGCTGGGGCCCGAGCCCGCCT
>JAVVFE010000144.1:5547-7611 GCA_032251175.1 Thermohalobaculum sp. | reverse complement strand
CTGCTGGCGCTCGACGGCATTGTCACCGTGCCGCGCAGCGAGCTGAGCTATGCGACCGGCACCACCGCCCAGCTCAGCGCCCCGGCGCTGGGGCTCGACCTGGTGATCGTGGCCGAGGACCTCGGCGGCGGCCTGACGCTGCTGCGCGATCTCAGGGGCCCGGTGGGGCTGCTGCGCCATCGGCCGGACGGCCGGGTCGACCTCGCGCTCGAGAACGGCGACCGGTTCGAGGGCGAGAGCCGCGCGATCGGCTTCCGCCGCGGCCGGCTGGCCGAGCAGATCGGCCTCGCTGATCAGGACGGGCGGCGGCTGACGCTGATGATCGGCTTCTCGCCCGAGGAACTGGCAAGCGGGGCGGGCGGAACGGCAGCCGAGCGGCCGAAGGGCTGAGGCCCGGGGTCAGCGGGCGGCGCGCTCAGCAGCCGCCGCGGTCGTCCTCGGCGCGAGTCCAGATCTGGCTCTGGCCGAAGATCGGCAGGCCGACGAAGCCGCGCACCTCGAGCCGGTCGGCGTCGATCAGCGTCAGGCGCGCGTCATACCGCTTGCCGTTGCGCGGGTTGTAGATGCTGCCATCGGCCCAGCGGCCGATGTCCTGCCGCCGGAAGCCCGCCACCAGGTCGATGCCGCACAGCGGCGCGCCGCGGGCATCGCGCTTGGGCCGCCCGGCGTCGTCGAGCGGGTTGCTGAGCCAGACCATCCGGCCGCAGACCGCATCCGCGCAGGGCACGATCTCGATGATCGCGCGGTCGTTCTCGGACAGCCAGTAGCCGAACACGGTATCGGTCGCCGCCGGCGCATGCCACGGCAGCAAGCCGGCAACCACTGTTGCGAATATCCGTGCACGCCTGCTCATGGCGGTCTCGTCCTGCCCTCGATCCGTGATGGTCCCACCCGGACCCCATCGCCGGTTTTGCCCGGCTCCACGTTACTTGCGAAGAATATGTGATGTGGCTGTGACGGCGCAACACCACTTTGGTGCACTGCGGCAACAGTTCACAGCCAATTTACCCCTTGCCGCCGATTTCCCCCGCCGCCAGCATGGCGCCGCGCCGGGCGGGCGCGGGGATCGGGCGGGTCGGGGCGGCATGTATCAGACGTTCGAGGCAGCGGCGGACGGCACGGCGGGCGCGGCCCGACTCGCACGGCTGCGCGCCGCATTGGCCCAGGCGGGGGCCGACGGCTTTCTCGTGCCCCGCGCCGATGCGCATCAGGGCGAAACCGTCGCACCCCATGACGAACGGCTGGCCTGGCTGACCGGCTTCACCGGGTCGGCCGGTCTGGCGGTGGTGCTGGCCGGGCGCGCGGCGCTGTTCGTCGACGGGCGCTATACGTTGCAGGCGGCCGACCAGGTCGACTTGGCGGCGTTCGAGATCGTCGCCACCCATGCGACCACGCCCGAGACCTGGCTGGCCGGGGCATTGCCGCAGGGCGCCCGGCTGGGCTTCGATCCCTGGCTGCACGGGCAGGCCGAGATCGACCGGCTGGGCGCCGCGGTCGCGGCCCGGGGCGGCGCGATGGTCGCGCTCGAGCCCAACCCGCTCGATCTGGTCTGGGCCGATCAGCCGCCGCCGCCGGCCGGCGCGGTGCGGATCCATCCGGCCGAGCTTGCCGGCGAGGCGGCCGCGGCCAAGCGCGCGCGGATCGGCGCAGCGCTGGCGTCGGCCGGCGTGGATGCAGCGTTCCTGTCGCTGCCCGATTCGATCGCGTGGCTTCTGAACATCCGCGGCACCGACCTTGCGCGCACGCCGGTGGCGCAGGGCTTCGCGCTGGTCGCGGCGTCCGGGGCGGTGGACCTGTTCATCGACCCCGCCAAGCTGGACGGCGCGGTGATGGCGCATCTGGGCAACGGCGTGGCGGTGCACCCTCCGGCCGCGCTGGATGCGCATCTGGCCACCCTGGGCGGGCGGGCAGTGCGGCTCGACCGTGCGTCGGCGCCGGTGCGGATCGCGCGCCGGATCGAGGCCGCGGGGGCGCGGATCGACTGGGGGCGCGACCCCTGCGTGGCGCCCAAGGCGGTGAAGAACGCGGTCGCGGCCTCTTCCGGCGTCATCTGCTCGTATCGCT
>JAVVFE010000144.1:3292-5537 GCA_032251175.1 Thermohalobaculum sp. | reverse complement strand
GCCGGCATGCGCGCGGCCCACCGGCGCGACGGCGCGGCCTTCGTGCGGTTCCTGCACTGGCTCGACGGCGCGGTGGCCGCGGGCGCCGCATTGACCGAGATCGACGTGGTCGAGCGGCTCGAAGCCTTCCGCGCGGCGACCGGGGCGCTGATGGACATCTCGTTCGACACCATTTGCGGCGCGGGACCGAACGGTGCGATCGTGCATTACCGGGTCAACCGGCGCAGCAACCGCAGGCTGGCGCAGGGCGAGGTGCTGCTGGTCGACTCGGGCGGGCAGTATCGCGACGGCACCACCGACATCACCCGCACGCTGGCGATTGGCACGGCGACGGAGGCCGCGCGCGCGCCCTTCACGCTGGTGCTGAAGGGGATGATCGCGATCAGCCGGGCGCACTGGCCGGCCGGGCTGACCGGGCGCGACCTCGACCCGCTGGCGCGCGCGGCGCTGTGGCGGGCGGGGTTCGACTACGACCACGGCACCGGCCACGGCGTGGGCTGCTACCTCAACGTCCACGAAGGTCCGCACAGCCTGTCGCGCCGCGGCGGCGAGGTGGCGTTCGAGCCCGGCATGATCGTCTCGAACGAGCCCGGCTACTACCGCACCGGCGCCTTCGGCATCCGCATCGAGAACCTCGTCGCCGTCACCCCGCCCGAGGTGCCCGCGGGCGGCGACCGGCCGATGCTGGGTTTCGAGACGCTGACGCTCGCGCCGATCGACCGGCGGCTGATCCGCCTCGACCTGCTGGATACGGGCGAGCGCGCCTGGCTCGACGCCTACCACGCGCGGGTGGCGGACGCGCTCTGCCCCCTCGTGCCGCCCGAAACCGCCGCCTGGCTTGCCGATGCCTGCGCGCCGCTCGGCGCGGGGTGACTTGCCCACGGGCGCCGCGTCGCGCATGCTCGCGGCCCGACACCGATGAGGAGAGCGCCCGATGCCCGATACCCCGATGCCCGAGGCCATGGCCGCGCCCACCCCAGCGGCCGCACGCGTGACGCTCGCGCCCGCCGGCGGCACCGTGGTGGTGCGCGCCGGCGGCGCGGTGATTGCCGAGAGCGCGCAGGCGATCCGGCTCGACGAGGCGGGCTACCCGCCGGTCTATTACATCCCCCGCGCCGACATCGGCATGGCCTTTCTCGACCGCTCGGACCGGCGCACCACCTGCCCGCACAAAGGCGAGGCGTGCTATTTCCACATCATGGCCAAGTCGGGCCCGATCGAGAACGCCGCCTGGTCCTACGAGACCCCGAAGCCCGGGCTCGCGGCGATCGCGGGGCTGATCGCCTTCTACACCGACAGATCGGCGGTCGAGTTGCTCTGACCCCGCGGCCTGCGGCGGCCGCGCTCAGCGGTGCTCCTCCTCGAGCTGGGCCTCGAGGCAGCGGGTATAGGCGCGCAGGGCGTCGACATGGAACACCGCGCCCAGCAGCTCGGGCTCGGCCGCCTCGTCGCCGCTTTCGTCGCAGCCCTCGTCGTCGATCACCGGCAGGCAGACGCCCTTGAGCCGGTCGAGCATCGGCAGCGCCCGCTCCAGCGTGTCGCCGCGGCGCAGGAAGGCGCCCTGGCGGTGCAACTCCCAGCACACGCTGTCCGACGCGCCATCCTCGGCGCCGCGGGGGCGCATGACATGGGTGACCCTGAGCGAGCGGGCGAGGTGCTGCTGCGGGCCATAGGCCAGCCGCAGGCCCTTGCGGTCGAGCTGGGTGAGGAAGAAGCTGCGCGCCACCAGCCGGTCGGCGACCACGCTCGCGGCCGAGATCGCCACCATCACCGCGATGCCCGCCTGCCAGTCGCCGGTCAGCTCGAACACGATCAGCGTGGACGAGATCGGCGCCCCCAGCACCGCCGCCGCCACCGCCCCCATGCCGGCAAGCGCATAGAGCCCCTGGCTGCCCGCAACCGCCGGGAACACGTCGATCGCCAGCGCCCCGAAGGCGGTCCCGGTCAGCGCCCCCAGCATCAGCGCGGGCGAGAACACGCCCCCCCCCATATGCCCCGAAAAGGTCGCCGCCACCGCGATCACCTTGACGATGGCGAACACCACCGCGGTCGAGGCCGCAATCTGCGAGGTCAGCGCGAGCGCCGTGGTCTCGTAGCCGACGCCGATGATGTGCGGGAATTTCAGCGCGATCAGCCCCAGCGCCAGCCCCGCCACGGCGGGCCTGAGCCAGCGCGGCAGGCGCAGCAGGCGCTGCACCCGGTCGCCCAGCCCTTCGGCCAGGAAGATCGCGCGCATCATCGCGAC
>JAVVFE010000144.1:0-3282 GCA_032251175.1 Thermohalobaculum sp. | reverse complement strand
TCAGCAGCGTCTTCACGCCGCCCAGCCGGTCGGCCACCAGCCCCGAGACGATGCCGAGCAGGATGAACGACGGCATGCCCTGGTAGAAGCCCATGGAATGGATCGGCAGGATGTATTCGGTGACGTTGCCCAGATGGATGCGGCTGACCACGGCGGCGGCGACCGAGGCGATCACGATCGGCCCGAAGGCGTGCAGCGCGTAGTGCCTGAGCACCACCTCGAGCGCGAACAGCGTGCCCGCGAGCGGCGCGTTGAAGCTGGCCGATACCGCCGCCGCCGCGGCACAGCCCAGGATGTCGCGCGCCGCCACGTCGGGCGCCTTCAGCCGGTCCGACACCCAGGACGCGATCACCGCGCCCAGATGCACCGCCGGCCCCTCGCGCCCGGTCGAGCCGCCCGACGACAGCGTGACCAGCGCGGCGAGCGCCGAGGCGATGCCGGCCCGGCGTTCGACCCGCCCGCCCCGCAGCGAGGCGGCCTCGATCACGTCGGCAACGCCACGCGCCTTGGCGTCGGGGGTCATGACATGCAGGATCAGCCCGACCGCGAGCCCCCCCAGCACCGGCACCGGCAGCACCAGATACCAGGGCAGCGACGCCGCGACCGAGTGGATGATCTGGTCCGAGGCGCCGTAGAACAGGGCTTGCAGGAACGGGATCGCGGCGCGGAACAGCGTGATCGCATAGCCCGTCGCCACGCCCACGACGATGGCGATCAACCACAGCGCCACCTGGCTGGTGAGGTCGATGCCGCGCAGGCGCGCACGCGCAAGACGCAGGCGCGCGCGGGAGCGGAAAGACGGCGCGGCCCATGGCTGGCCGCCCGTTGTGCTGCGTTTCGGCATGATTTTGCGCCGGATGAACCTGCCTCGCAGCCCAGCCTAAGCCCGTTTTCCGCCTGTGAAAACCCCGGATCGGACGGCGCTGGACCACATCGCGCGAAATCCCGCACCCGCGGCCCCCGACCCCCTTGCGCTCAGCCCTTACGGCGGATGCCGATGGTCCGCCCTACCTGCGCCGGCCGCACCAGGCCTGCATGGGCAGCCACCAGGCGGCCAATGCGCGCGGCGGCCTGCGGCGGATAGGGCGCGCCGCGCCGGGCGCGCAGGTCGACATTCATCGACAGCGTCTCGTAGGTCGCGGCCAGCCGCCCGTCGCGCTCGGCGATCATGCGGACGATGAAGTGGACGCGCTTGTCGTCGGCGTCCAGAAGCTGCACCTCGCAGTGGAAGGCCTCGCCCTCGACCAGTTCGGCGAGGTAGTGGATCTGGCTTTGCAGCGCCATCGGCCCCAGCCGGTCGCGCCGTGCCGCGGTCGCGCCGATGCCCAGCGCCTCGAACACCTCGTCGAGCGCGCGGTCGAAGGCCAGCGTGTAATAGGCCACGTTCATGTGGCCGTTGTAGTCGATCCAGCCCGGCTCGACCCGCTGGGTCGCGGTGCGGATCGGGGTGGGCGGGGAATTGGTGTCGTCCATGCGCAGCCTCCCTGTTGCGGGGCAGGATAGATCGGCTAGTCTGCGGCGCAACAGCCCCATCGGAGACACCCTGATGACCATCGAGACGGCAGTCGCGGCGCTGGCCGGCCGCTTCGGCGCGCGCCTGAGCCGCGCCTCGGCGATACGCGAGGCGCATGGCCACGACGAATCGCATCACACGGGCCATCTGCCCGATGCCGTCGTCTGGCCCGAAACCACCGCCGAGGTGGCCGAGATCGCGCGGCTGTGCCACGCGCATGCCTGCCCGATCGTGCCCTGGGGCACCGGCACCTCGCTCGAGGGCCATGTGATCCCCGTCCGCGGCGGCGTTACGGTCGACTTCGCCCGCATGGACAAGGTGCTGGCGGTTCATCCCGAGGACATGGACGCGGTGGTCCAGCCCGGCGTCACCCGCAAGCGGCTGAACGAGGAACTGCGCGACACCGGCCTGTTCTTCCCGGTCGATCCGGGCGCCGATGCCTCGCTGGGCGGCATGGCCTCGACACGGGCCTCGGGCACCTGCGCCGTGCGCTACGGCACGATGAAGGACGCGGTCATGGCGCTCGAGGTGGTGCTGGCCGACGGGCGGGTGATCCGCACCGGCAGCCGGGCGCGCAAGTCCTCGGCCGGCTACGACCTGACGCGGCTTTTCGTCGGCGCCGAGGGCACGCTGGGGCTGATCACCGAACTGACCGTGCGCCTGCACGGCGTGCCCGAGGCGATTTCGGCGGCGACCTGCGGCTTTGCCGAGATGGGCGCCGCGGTGGCAACCGTGATCGAGACGATCCAGATGGGCGTGCCGGTCGCCCGCATCGAGTTGCTCGACGAGCTGTCGATCCGCGGCTTCAACGGCTATGCGGGATATGCGCTGCCGGAATGCCCGACCCTGTTCCTGGAATTCCACGGCTCGCCCGCCAGCGTCGCCGAGCAGGCCGAGACGGTGGGCGCGATCGCCGCAGGCCACGGCGGCACCGGCTTTGCCTGGACCGACCGGCCCGAGGAGCGCACCCGGCTGTGGGAGGCCCGCCACAAGATCTATTACGCCCAGCAGTCCCTGCGACCGGGCTCCCGGGGCTATGTGACGGATGCCTGCGTGCCGATCTCGCGCCTGGCCGAGGCGATCCTCGAGACCCGCGCCGATCTCGCGGACAGCGGGCTGGTCGCGCCGCTGGTCGGACATGTCGGCGACGGCAATTTCCACGTCGCGATCCTGATCGACCCCGACAGCGCGGCTGAACGCGCGGCCGCCGCGCGCATCGCCGGCCGGATCTCGGACCGCGCGCTGCGCCTGGGCGGCACGGTGACGGGCGAGCACGGCGTGGGCCTGGGCAAGATGGCCTACATGCAGGACGAGCACGGCGAAGCCTGGCAGGTCATGGGCACGCTGAAGCACGCGCTCGACCCCGACGGCATCATGAACCCCGGCAAGCTGGTGCCGGGGAACTGAGCCCGGCGGGCGGCGATCGAAAACCCGAGGTCGGACGCTGTGCCGCCCCGATCGCCGGGCCCGGGGCCGCGATATGCCCCCCGTAGCGCCCGGCCCGCCGGGGTTGCGGCGCGCGCGCGCAGCCCGGAAGGCGACCACCTCTGCCCACAGCCCGCTGTGCTTGCGGCGCGCGCGCGCGCGCAAGCCCGGGGCATCGCGAGGTGCGGCGCCCTCAACGCGCTCCGGCACGATCCGGGGGGCACGATCCGACGACACGATCCGGGCGGGCCGCCGCGATCAGTCGATCAGGCCGACGCGGCGGCGGATATCCTCCTCGCGCAGGCTGACCTCGCGGCCGGCGAAGGCGGCGAAGTCCTCTGCAT
>JAVVFE010000143.1:2473-7628 GCA_032251175.1 Thermohalobaculum sp. | reverse complement strand
CATCCAGTTGAGGTTGCCCTTGAGCGTGTTGATCTCGCCGTTGTGGGCGAGCATGCGGAAGGGCTGGGCCAGCCACCATTGCGGGAAGGTGTTGGTGGAGTAGCGCTGGTGGTAGATCGCGAAGGCCGACACGAACCGGTCGTCCTTGAGGTCGGGATAGAACTCGGCCACCTGCTCGGCCAGCATCATGCCCTTGTAGATGACTGAGCGGCACGACAGCGAACAGATGTAGAAGCCGGCGATCTGCGCCGCGATCACCGCCTTCTCGACCCGGCGGCGGATCACGTAAAGCTCGCGCTCGAAGGTCTCCTCGTCGACGCCCTTCGAGTTCGAAATCAGGATCTGCTCGATCGCCGGGCGGGTGGCGTTGGCCTTCTGGCCCAGCACGCCGATGTTCACCGGCACCTGCCGCCAGCCATAGATGTAATAGCCGAGCCTGAGCACCTCCTGCTCGACGATCGTGCGGCAGGTCTCCTGCGCGCCGAAATTGGTGCGCGGCAGGAACACCTGGCCCACCGCCAGCAGGGCGTCGGAGGGCTCGTGCCCGGTGCGGCGGACCTGGTCGCGGAAGAACCCGACCGGGATCTCGGTGTGGATGCCGGCGCCGTCGCCGGTCTTGCCATCGGCATCGACCGCGCCGCGGTGCCAGACCGCCTTGAGCGCGGCGATGGCGTGGTCGACCACCTGCCGGCGGGGCGTGCCGTCGATCGCGCAGACGAGGCCCACGCCGCAGGAGGCGTGCTCCTCCTCGGGCAGATACATGCCTGTCCTGGCCAGATGGTCGGCCTTGGCCTCGCGCGCCGCGATCCACGTCTCGTCGATGATCCTGGTCATGGTCGGTCCTCCTCGGCCCGGCGCGGCGCGCGGGCGTGGTCGCAGGGGGTCGTGCGGCGGGGTGCGGGGGGCGCCATCATCGGGCGGCCCCGGCGACCGCGTCGTGGCGCGGCCGGGCACCGACGGCGGTCGCGATGTCATGCACGGCGGTGTCGTCGAGGGCCGCAACCGCGCCGATCAGGGCGTCGAGCGTGCCGGCCTCCTTGAATGGCAGCGCGACGTTGTGGGGCGCGCCGTCGAACAGGTAGTGCCGGACATGCGGCGCGGCGGGAAAGCCGCGGATCTGGCGCTGCTCGACCCCGTCGGTGCCGTGGAACAGATAGAAGCGCGTCGCGCATTCGGTGCCGCCAATCATCACCTCATCGAGTGCGCGGACCGGGAGCGGGCCGAAATTGGCGCGCCACTGGCGCCAGCGCGGCTCGCGCACCACGCTCTCGTCCATCGAGAACTGCGGGCCAAAGGCCAGCACGGCGCGCACCGGCAGATCGCGCGCCGCGAGGATCGCGCCGAACCCGCCCATCGAATTGCCGATGGTGACGATGGCGGGCTGTCCAAGCTCGTCCCAGACCGCACGCGCGCGGGTGCGCAGCCGGTCGAGCAGACCGGGCGCGGAATACCAGCTTCGCTTCACGTCCGTGACGAACAGCACCGTGTTCGCGCCATCCTGCGAGGCCGATCGCACGAATTCGGCGCGCTGCAGGCCACCGCTGCCATGCCCGATGCCGGTGAAAGCCAGCACCAGGCGGCCACCGCGGCCGTCGATGCGGTCGATCCTGAGATCGTCGTCCTCGTGGATCGGGCCCGGGGCGGCGGCGCTCATCGCTGCCTCACTCGGCCGCCATCGCGGCGGCGGCGGCGAAGCGGGCGAGCATGGCGTCGGCCGCCTCGCAGCCGTCGCGGATCGCCCAGACGACGAGGCTCGCGCCGCGCACGATGTCGCCCGCCGCGTAGACCCCGTCGAGCGCGGTCGCGTGGGTGCGGAAATCGGCCTTGACGGTGCCCCAGCGGGTGACCTCGAGCCCCTCGACCCCCCACAGCCGGGGCAGGTCCTCGGGCTCGAAGCCCAGCGCCTTGATCGCGAGGTCGCAGGGTTCGGTGTAGTCCGCGCCGGGAATTTCCTCGGGCACCTGGCGACCGGTGGAATCGGGCGCGCCGAGGCGCATGCGCTGGACCCTGACGCCGGTCACGGTCTGGGCGGCCGTGAAGCCCTTGGGGGCGGCGAGCCAGACGAACTCGACGCCCTCCTCCTCGGCGTTCGCGACCTCGCGCTGGCTTCCCGGCATGTTCGCCCGGTCGCGGCGATAGAGGCATTTGACGGACTTCGCGCCCTGCCGGATGGCGGTTCGCACGCAGTCCATCGCCGTGTCGCCGCCGCCGATCACCACGACGCGCTTGCCGTCGGCGTTCAGCGTGCCGTCGTCGAAGTCGGGCACCGCGTCGCCGCAGCCCTTGCGGTTCGAGGCGGTGAGGAAGTCGAGCGCCTGCACGATGCCGGGCGCGCCCGAGCCGGGGCCGCCGATCTCGCGCGCCTTGTAGACGCCGGTGGCGATCAGGACGGCGTCGTGGACGAGGCGGATTTCCTCGAACGATTTGGTCACGCCGATGTCGCAGTTCATCACGAACCGCACGCCGCCCTTCTCGAGTTGCTGCCAGCGGCGCAGCACCACGTCCTTTTCCAGCTTGAAGCCGGGGATGCCGTAGATCATCAGCCCGCCGGCGCGGTCATAGCGGTCATAGACCGTGACCTGCACGCCTGCGCGGCGCAGGCGTTCGGCGCAGGCGAGGCCAGCGGGGCCGGCGCCGATGATGCCGACCGATTCGGCGCGCTCGTGCCGCGGCGCGGGGGGGACGACCCAGCCCTCGGCCCAGGCGGTCTCGGTGATGTATTTCTCGATCGCGCCGATGGTCACCGTGCCGTGGCCCGATTGTTCGATGACGCAGTTGCCCTCGCACAGCCGGTCTTGCGGGCAGATGCGGCCGCAGATCTCGGGGAAGGTGTTGGTCGCCGAGGAAAGCTGGTAGGCCTCCTCCATCCGGCCCTCGGCCACGGCCTTGAGCCAGTCGGGGATGTTGTTGTGCAAGGGGCAGCCCGACTGGCAGAACGGCACGCCGCACTGGCTGCACCGCGCGGCCTGCGCCGCGGCCTTCTCGCGCGCGAATTCACGGTAGATCTCGTCGAAATCCTGCGCGCGCTCGGCAGCGGGGCGCTTCGACGGCATCTCGCGCCCGAGCGAGACGAACTTCAGCATGTTCTGGCCCATCCGGGCGTTCCTCCCGTCACCGTCGCGCGCGCACCCCGCCTGGGGACGACCCGTTCCGGCCACGCCGCGTTTCGGATTGGGGATACAGGAAGGTTCCGGGAAATAAAAGTCAGCATACCTGACATAATATGCGATTTTCACCTGCCGGATGCTCGTGTTGGCGGGTCGATGTCGAAAAACTACGTCAGCTCATATGACATTTCTTTTCGATTGCGCTTCGGACCCGGGGCCTTAGGACTGTCGCGGCAGGTGGATCGCAGGCGCCGCGCGCGCCCGCGGCCCAGAATCAGGGGGGCGGCATGGCGCTGTTCGACATCATCATGCTCGCCCTGATCCAGGGCGTGACCGAATTCCTGCCGATCTCGTCCTCGGGCCACCTGATCCTGTGGCCGTTGCTGACCGGGCACCCCGACCAGGGTCTGATGATGGACGTGGCGGTGCATCTGGGCACGCTGGTCGCGGTCTGCCTGTATTTCCGCCGCGATGTCGGGGTGCTGGCGCGGGGCGTGGCGCATCTGGCGGGCGGGCAACGGAGCGCCGAGGCGCGGATGGCGGGGCTGATCGCGATCGCCACCGTGCCCGCGCTGATCGCCGGGCTGGGCCTGAAGCTCGCCGGCGCGATGGAGGCGCTGCGGGTGGTCGAGGTGATCGGCTGGACCACCATCCTGTGGGGCATCGCGCTGTGGCTGGCCGACCGCTATGGCGCCGAACGGCGGATCGGCGCCGACTGGGGGCTGCGCGACGCGCTGGCGATGGGCTTCGCGCAGGCGTTGGCGCTGGTCCCCGGCACCAGCCGGTCGGGAATCACCATGATGGCCGCGCGCGCGCTGGGCTTCCGGCGCGACGAGGCGGCGCGGCTATCGCTGCTGATGGCGGTGCCGGTGACGCTGGCGGCGATCGTGCTGGAATTCATCGAGCTGCTGGGCCGCGACGCCCTTCGGCTGGGCAGCGAGCTGCTGCTGGGCGCCGGGCTGTCGTGCCTGGCGGCGCTGGCGGCGCTGAGCGTGATGATGCGGATGTTCCGCGCCGAGTGGACGATGACGCCTTTTGTCGTCTATCGTCTTGTTCTGGGAACGAGTCTGCTGATCCTTGCGTATTCGTGAAACGGGAGCGCAGCGAGAAGGAAACGCTTCGATGAACATCGAAGGCATTGTCGCAACCCTGGTGATCGGTCTTGTCGCGGGGTGGCTCGCAAGCTTTGTCGTCGGCGGCGGCGGGCTCCTGCGCTACATCGTCTGGGGCGTGCTGGGCGCCGTCGTCGGCGGGATCCTGCTGCCGGCGCTGGGGATCGGCATCAATATCGGGCCCGCGATCGTCAACCAGATCGTCGTGGCGACGATCGGGGCGATCATCCTGGTTCTGGTCGCGCGCGCCGTGGCCTGAGGCGGGACCTCTCAGGTCTCGCGGTTCTCGGTCAGGCGCGAATACTGGCCATAGGGGCGGTAGGCGTAGAGATAGCTCTCGACGATGCCCTCGGGCGCCACGGGCGCGATGCCGAGATCGGCGAAGCCCCGCGCGCCCTCTGCCACCACGTTGTCGCGGCTCAGCAGGCGGACCTGGTCCTCGGTCAGCGGCGGGTTGGGCAGGAGCGACAGGATTTTCCCCTGGAGCCGGCCGATGAAGAACGGCAGGTCGAGGATCAGCCGGCGGCGGCGGGTCACTCTCAGCGTCAACTCGACCAGCTCGCGGAAGGTGTAGCGGCGCGGCCCGCCCAGTTCGTAGACGCCGGGCGCGGCCTCGCCCGCGGCGGCCTTGGCGGCGGCGTCGGCCACGTCCTGCACCCAGACCGGCTGGAAGCGGGTCGCGCCGCCGACGATCGGCACCACCGGCGAGATCCGGGCCATCGCGGCGAAGCGGTTGAAGAAGCCATCCTCCTGCCCGAACACCACCGAGGGGCGCAGGATCACGGCGTCAGGGAAGGCCGCGAGCACGCCGGCCTCGCCCGCCGCCTTGGTGCGGGCATATTCCGAGGCGCTGGCGGCATCGGCGCCGATCGCCGAGACCAGCACGAAGCGCCCCACCCCCGCCGCCGCGGCCAGCCGCGCGGCGCGCGCCGGGCC
>JAVVFE010000143.1:0-2373 GCA_032251175.1 Thermohalobaculum sp. | reverse complement strand
CGGATAGCGGCTCGGCCGGGTCCGGGCAAGAGATCGCGTGGCCGCAGCGGCGCGCGCGGACGCGGGCGCGCCCTTGCGAACCTGCGCGGCGCCCGTTGACAGCGCCCGCCGGCGCGGTTAGATCACCACCGCGCCGCAAGGCGAGCGGTTCCGTGCCCAGGTGGCGGAATTGGTAGACGCGCTGGCTTCAGGTGCCAGTGGCCGAAAGGTCGTGGAAGTTCGAGTCTTCTCCTGGGCACCACGCCGCTCGCTAAGGACGATGGAACGGAAGGCGCGCCGCCGGACATGAGCGTGACGTTGCACAAGGGCGATCTGCCCGAGGGCCTCGACCTGGGGCCGGTGGTGGCGATCGACACCGAGACGATGGGGCTGAACCCGCATCGCGACCGGTTGTGCCTGGTGCAGCTTTCGGCCGGCGACGGCAACGCCCATCTGGTGCAGATCGCCCGCGGGCAGCGGGCAGCGCCCAATCTCGCCCGCATGCTGGCCGACCCGGGGGTCGAGAAGCTGTTCCATTTCGGCCGGTTTGACATTGCGGTGCTGGCGCATGCCTTCGGCGTGGTGGCGCGGCCGGTCTACTGCACCAAGATCGCCTCGAAACTGATCCGCACCTTCACCGACCGACACGGGCTGAAATACCTGTGCCAGGACCTGATCGGGGTGGATATCTCGAAGCAGCAGCAGACCTCGGACTGGGGTGCGGGCGTGCTGACGCAGGCGCAACTGGATTACGCCGCCTCGGATGTCCTGTATCTGCACCGGCTGAAGGCCGAGCTTGACCAGCGCCTGGCGCGCGAGGGGCGGACCGACCTGGCCGCCGCCTGCTTCCGTTTCCTGCCGGATCGCGCCATGCTGGACCTCGCCGGCTGGCCCGAGGAGGATATCTTCGCGCATTAGGGCCGCAGGCCCCGCCGCGCGAGAGGAGTGCCCGTGACCCTGACCGAGAGCCATCAGGACGAGGCCGGTGCCGAGGCCGGCGCCGCGACGGCGCGCGCGCGCGCGGTGGCGACCGGGCGGCGCGTGCTGGCAACCGAGGCCGAAGCGCTCAGCCTCTATGCCGGGACGCTGGACGACACCTTCGCCGATGCGGTCGACCTGATCATGTCGATCGAGGGGCGGGTGATCTGTTCGGGCATGGGCAAGTCCGGCCATGTCGCGCGCAAGATCGCGGCGACGCTGGCCTCGACCGGCACGCCGGCGCAATTCGTCCACCCCGCCGAGGCCAGCCACGGCGATCTGGGCATGGTGACCCGGAAGGACGTGGCCCTTGTGCTGTCGAATTCGGGGGAGACGCGCGAGCTTGCCGACATCGTGGCGCATACGAGGCGGTTCTCGATCCCGCTGATCGGGGTGGCGAGCCGGCCGGGCTCGGCGCTTCTGCGCGCCGCCGATGTCGCGCTGGTGCTGCCGCAGGCGCGCGAGGCCTGCTCGGTGGGGCTGGCGCCCACCACTTCGACCACGCTGACCATGGCGCTGGGCGATGCGCTGGCCGTGGCGCTGATGGAGCGGCGCAACTTCACGCCTGAAAGTTTCGCCGTGTTCCATCCCGGCGGCAAGCTGGGGGCGCAACTGGTCCGGGTCTCGGACGTCATGGCGACGGGCGCGGCGCTGCCGCTGATCGCCGGAACGACGCCGATGACCGAGGCGCTGCTGGTGATGACCCAGAAGGGCTATGGCGTGGCCGGCACGGTGGATGCGGCGGGGCGCCTGACCGGCATCATCACCGACGGCGACCTGCGCCGGAAGATGGACGGGCTGCTTGCCCGCCGCGCCGACGAGGTGGCGACGCCGATGCCGCTGACCATCCGCCCCGGTCAACTGGCGCAGGAGGCGCTGGCGCTGATGAACACGCGCAAGATCACCTGCCTGTTCGTTTGCGAGACCCCGCCGCCGGCGGTGCCGGTCGGCATCATCCATGTCCACGACTGCCTGCGCGCCGGCGTCGATGGCTGAGGGTGGACCCCTGCCGCAGGATCCGGACGGCGCGGCGCGCGCGCTCGACCGGCGGCAACGGGCGGTGCGCCGCCACACCCGGGTGATCCGTGCCATGAAGATCGCGCTGCCGCTGGCAGCACTTGGGCTGGTTGCGCTGATCTTCCTGCAGGGACGCGAGCGGGGCTCGGTCGAGGACCTGTTCACCGCCGAGGAACTGCTGCGCCTGGGCGCCGGGCTGCGGCTGGAATCGCCGCGCTTCGCGGGCGTCACCAGCGAGGGCGCGCCCTATGTGGTTACCGCCGAATGGGCACTGCCGGACACGGCGATGCCCGAGGAGATCGTGCTCGAGAAACCGCGTGGCGAGCTGAGCCTGAGCGACGGCGGCAAAGTCACGGCGACCGCCCTGAGCGGGCTGATGCAACGCAGCGTCAAGACCCT
>JAVVFE010000142.1:0-7630 GCA_032251175.1 Thermohalobaculum sp. | reverse complement strand
CAGTTGCGCCTCGGCCGCCAGCCGCATCACCGCCGCGCGGGTGATGCCGTGCAGGATGTCGTGCGACAGGTTTCGGGTGACGATGGTGCCGCCCTTGGTGACGATCCAGGCGTTGTTCGAGGTGCCCTCGGTCACCTGCCCGTCCTCGACCAGCCAGGCATCGCCGGCGCCGCGCGCCTTGGCCTCCATCTTGGCGAGGCTGGGGTAGAGAAGCTGCACCGTCTTGATGTCGCGCCGACGCCAGCGCAGGTCCTCGACCGAGACGACGCGGATGCCGGTCTCGGCCGCTGCCGACCGGATCAGCGGCTTCGCCTGCGTGAACAGCACCAGCGACGGCGTCAGCCCTTCGGGCCAGGCGAAGTCGCGGTCATGCGCGCCGCGGGTGATCTGGAGATAGACCAGCCCCTCCTCGACGCCGTTTCGCGCCACCAGTTCGCGGTGGATGGCGAGCAACTCGTCATCCGCCACCGGGCTCGGCATCTTCAGCTCGTCCAGCGAGCGGTGCAGCCGGGCGATGTGCCCTGGAAAGTCGCAGAGCTTGGCCCCGATGACCGAGGTCACCTCGTAGACCCCGTCCGCCATCAGGAAGCCGCGGTCGAAGACCGAGATCTTCGCGTCTTCCTCGGGCACATAGGCGCCGTTCACATAGACCGTCCTGCTCATCCTCGCCTCCCCGATCCTGTCCTCGTGCCGCCGGCTGCCGCGCCGCGCCTCCCTCCCCCCTTTGTGGGGGAGGGATGGGGTGGGGGCTGCCCGCAGCCTCAACCCCACAGCGCCGCCTCGGGCGGATGCACGCCCGCGGCATCGAATGTCAGCCCGTGCGGGCGATCCGCGACCAGCAGCAAGGGCCCGTCGAGGTCGGTCACCGCGACCCCTTGCGCCACCAGCACCGCAGGCGCCATGGCGAGCGACGAGCCCAGCATGCAGCCCACCATCACCCGGAACCCCGCGGCCTCGGCCGCCGCGCGCAGTGCCAGCGCCTCGGTCAGCCCGCCGGTCTTGTCGAGCTTGATGTTGACCATGTCGTATTTCCCCGCAAGCCCGGGCAGCGAGGCGCGGTCATGGCAGCTCTCGTCCGCGCAGACCGGCAGCGGCCGGGCGATGGTGGCAAGCGCCGCGTCGTCGCCCGCGGGCAGCGGCTGCTCGACCATCTCGACGCCGAGGGCGAGGATGACGGGGGCGATCTCGGCGTAGCTTGCGGCGGTCCAACCCTCGTTCGCGTCGATGATGATGCGGGCGGCGGGCGCGCCCTCGCGCACCGCTTGCAGGCGGGCGATGTCTTCGGCGCCGCCGCCCAGCTTGATCTTGAGGAGCGGGCGGTGGGCGTGCTGGGCTGCCTTGGCGCGCATGGCGTCCGGCGCGTCCAGCGACAGGGTGTAGGCGGTGATCTCGGGGCCCGGCGCGGACAGGCCCGCAAGCTGCCACACGCGGCGCCCGGCGCGCTTGGCCTCGAGGTCCCAGAACGCGCAGTCGAGCGCGTTCCTCGCGGCCCCCGCGGGCAGCGCCGATTGCAGCCCGGCGCGGTCGAGACCCGAGGCAAGGGCGCTCCGCAGCCCCTCGATCTGCGCGGTCACGCTCTCGACCGTCTCGCCATAGCGGGCATAGGGGACGCATTCGCCGCGGCCGGTGGCGCCGCCGACCGAGAGGCGGGCCTCGAGCACCACCGCCTCGGTCCGGCTGCCGCGGCTGATGGTGAACGTGCCCGCGATGGGGAAGCTGCGGACCTGCGTTTCCAGCGTCAGGCTCACAGCGCGTCCACCAGCCGGTCGGCGCCGTGCCGGTAGGGATCGACGCAAGGCAGGCCCAGCCGTGCCTCGGTCGCGGCGAGGTAGGCGCGCGCCTCGTCCTCGGGCAGCGCGGCGGTGTTGATCGAACAGCCGATGATCCGCACCGCGGGGTTCACGATTCGGGCGAGCGGCATGACCAGCGGGCCGAGGTCGTCGATCGACGGCGAGGGGTAGTGCGCCAACCCGCGCATGTGGGCGCGGGTGGGCTCGTGGCACAGCACCAGCGCATCGGCCTGCCCGCCATGGATCAGCGCCATGGTCACGCCGGAATAGGACGGGTGGAACAGCGAGCCCTGCCCCTCGATCAGGTCCCAGTGGTCGGCGTCGTTGTCGGGCGTCAGCCCCTCGACCGCGCCGGCCATGAAATCGGCCACCACGGCGTCGAGCGGCACGCCCTCGCCGGTGATCAGGATCCCGGTCTGGCCGGTGGCGCGGAAATCGGCCTTCATGCCGCGCGCGCGCATCGCCTGCTCCATCGCGAGCGTCGTGTACATCTTGCCGCAGGAACAGTCGGTGCCGACCGCGAGCAGCCGCTTGCCGGTCCGCCTGCGGCCGTCGCCGATGGGATACTTGCGGTCGGGCAGACGCACGTCGTGCAGCAGGTGGCCGGTGCGGGCGGCGGCCTCGACCAGCGCGGGCTGGTCGCGCAGCAGGGTGTGGAGGCCGGCGGCGATGTCCATCCCCGCCTCCATCGCCTCGACCAGCACCGACTGCCAGGCGTCCGAGATCACACCGCCGCGGTTGGCGACACCGATCACCAGGGTGCGCGCGCCGGCGGCCGCGGCCTCGGCGATGGTCATGTCCGGCAGGCGCATGTCGGCGTTGCAGCCGGGCATGCGGAACTGGCCGACGCTCGCGTCCGGGCGCCAGTCGCGGATGCCCTGCGCGACCTTGGCCGCGAGCGCGTCGGGCGCGTCGCCGAGGAACAGGAGGTAGGGATGCGCGAGCGACATGGGCGTGAACCTCTCGACGGATCAGGATTTGGTGCCGGCGCTACCGCCCCCTCGCGGGGGTCCGCAAGGCGCCAGCCGGGACATTCGATAGGTCCAGCGCGCCCCCGTCAAGGCGCCGATGGCGGGGGCGCGCCGCGCGGATGACGCGACCGGGCGGGCGCCTGCGCGGGGCGGGGGGCTTTGGGCGCAGGGTTCGCGCCGCAGGGGTGGGGGCGCGCAGGGATGGGGCGCGCTGCGCGGATGACGTGACCCGGCGGGGCGCCTGCGCGGGGCGCGCGGGGTTCACGCCGCAGGGGTGGGGCGCGCGACACCGGATCTGGGTCCAGCCTCGGCGGCCGCCTGCCTCAGGCGGCGCGATCCGCTGTGCGGGCGGGATCGGCGGGCGCTGCCAAGCCCCGATAGCCGGCGCGCGCCAGCGGCTCGGGCAGCGCGAGTTCGTCCGGCACGGCGCAGAGCCCGAGCCGCGTGGCGATCCGGCCCATCGCGGGATGGGCGGTGAGCACGGCGAAGGGAATGGCGAGCGCAAGCCCCGTGAGAATCGGCAGGGTCCAGAGCGCCACGCCCCAGCCCGCGAAATGCACGATCATCGCCCCCAGCCCCAGCCCGAACAGGGTCTGTGGCCAAAGCCCGCGCGCCGCGTCCGTCCACGACAGCCGATAGGCATCGCGGTTCTGCGCGCCCCAGATCACCGCCCGGCCAAAGCCCAGCCCGATCAGGAACAGGGTGACCCGGAAGGCCACCACCGGCGCCATCAGGATCGAGACCAGCGTCTCGACCAGCCCGCCCGCCAGAAACCGCGCCGTGCCGCCATAGCGCGCAGTGCCCCCAGGGGTCAGCAGGATGTCGAGCATGCCCAGCATCTTCGGCACCAGGCTGACCGCGAACATGATGACGAACATCGCGATGCCGAACACCAGGTTGATGTCGGTCACATCGCCCCGCGCCATCCGGGTCGCCGCCGCCGATGTCATCACCATCCAGGCGGGGGCCGCAAAATACATCATGATCGCGGCGAAGATCTGGAAGCGCGAGACCGGCTCGAGCCCGCGCAGCCCCCAAAGCCGCCAATACTGCATGTTGCCCTGGCACCAGCGCAGGTCGCGCTTGGTGAAGTCCATCAGGGTGGGCGGGTTCTCCTCCCAGCTTTCGGTCTCGACCGGCAGCACCCGCACCTCGAAGCCGGCGCGGCGCATCAACACCGCCTCGACCTGGTCGTGGCTGAGGATGTGGCCACCCAGCGGCGGTTTGCCCGGCAGCACCGGCAGGCGGCAATGGCGGCGGAAGGGCTGCACCCGGATCAGCGCGTTGTGGCCCCAGTAGGGGCCGCAATCGGCCTGCCACCAGGCCGCGCCCATGGTGTAGCTGCGCATCCCGTGGCGCATGCCGAACTGGAACACGCGGGCGAAGAAGCTGCTGGCGGGGGCACCCACGACCAGGCTTTGCAGGATGCCGATCCGGGGATGCGCCTCCATGATCCGCTGCATGCGCACGATCGCCTCGCCCGACATCAGGCTGTCGCTGTCGAGCGGCAGGTAGAGGTCGTGGCCGCGCCCCAGCGTCTGCAGGAAGTCGCGCACATTGCCGGCCTTGAAGCCGGTGTTCGTCGTGCGGCGGCGATAGGCGGCACCGACGCCCAGCGCCGAGCGCAGCGCGTCGAACAGCCGCTGCTCGGTCGCGGCGATGTCCGGGTCGGTGGTGTCGGACAGCACGAAGATGTCGAAGCGGTGCCCCTGCCCGGTGGCGTCGAGGCTGCGGCGGATCTCGGCGAGCTTTGCAAGGGATCGGGTGGGATCCTCGTTGCGCAGGGTCATCGCGACCGCGGTGCGCAGGCTCAGGGGCGCGTCCGCGCCGGCCGCCGCCAGATGCGGCGCGGCAAGGCTGAGCCCGTCCCGCCTGCCATGCAGCAGCCAGACCCCGATCAGCGCGTTCCAGACGCCCATCACCGTCCAGGGGGCACCCAGCAGGAAGCTGACCATCATCAGGATGTCGGTGGCCGACCAGCCGCCGGCCCCGAACACCCGCGCGACGCCCCAGCCGAGGGCGGCAAGCGTTGCGAGGTTGAGCGCGACGAAGGCGATGCGGCGCGCCCGCAGGCCCGCGCGCGATTGCAGCCCCGCGGGGGTCATCCGCCCGGGCGCTGCGCTGCGTGCCGCACCGCTCTCCGGCGTGGGCCGCTCGATGGCGGGAGCGGCCCCTTGCCCCGGGGCGAGCGTCGGCACGGTGTCAGTGGGCATGATCGTCGATCGTCCTTTCCGGACCCGGATGCCGGGCATATGTTGGCGCGCGCCCCGATACCTTCAAGAACGGACCCGACCGATGGCCGAAACTGCCCGTGCGCTCTGGTATAACGCACCTCGCACCGGACTCCTGCGCCCGACCGCGCTGCCGCCGCTCGACGACCGCCTGGTCGAGGTCGCGACCCTGCATTCGGTGCTGAGCCGGGGCACCGAGCGGCTGGTCTGGGAGGGTCGCGTCCCGCCGGCCGAGCACGCCCGGATGCGGGCGCCGTTCCAGGAGGGCGATTTTCCCTTCCCCGTGAAATACGGCTATGCCGCCGTCGGCCGCGTTCTGGCCGGCCCCGCCGACCTCGCAGGCCGCACGGTGTTCGCGCTCCACCCGCATCAGGACCGCTTCCGCCTGCCGGTCGGGGCCGTGCTGCCGGTGCCCCCGGCCGTGCCGCCGCGCCGCGCCGTGCTGGCCGCGAACATGGAGACCGCGCTCAACGCGATCTGGGACGCCGAGCCGCGGCCGGGCGCGCGTGTCGCGGTGGTGGGGCTGGGGGTGCTGGGGCTGCTCATCCTGGCGCTTCTCGCGCGGCGCGGCGATCTTGGGGTGACGGGTTGCGACATCCTAGCGGCACGCGCGCCGGTGGCGGCTGACTTTGGCGTGAAGTTCTGTAACCCGGGCGACCTCGGTTCCGGGTACGATCTGGTGTTCCACACCTCGGCGACAGCGGCGGGGCTGGCCGCGTCGCTGGCGGCACTGCGGTTCGAGGGCACGGTGATCGAACTGAGCTGGTATGGCGACGCCGCGGTCGCCGTGCCGCTGGGGGCCGCGTTCCACTCGCAGCGCCTGACCATCCGGTCGAGCCAGGTCGGCCATGTCGCGCCGCGCCGGCGGGTGGCGACCGGCTACCGCGACCGGCTGGGGCAGGCGCTGGCGCTGCTCGACGACCCGCGGCTCGACCGGTTGCTGACCGGCGAGGTCATGTTCGACGACCTGCCCGCGGCCCTGCCGCACTTGCTGGCGCCGGGGGCGGCGGGTATCGCTACGCTCGTCACATATCCTGAGGAGGCCCGCTGACCATGTATGCCGTCGAGGTCCGCGATCACATCATGATCGCCCATTCCATTCCCGGCGAGGTGTTCGGCCCCGCGCAGAAGCTGCACGGCGCGACCTATGTGATCGACGTGGCGTTCTTCCGCGAGACCCTGTCCGAGGACGGCATCGTGGTCGATATCGGCCGCGCGCATGACGTGCTGAAGGCCACGCTGGCGCCGCTCAACTACGCCAATCTCGACGCGCTGCCGCAGTTCAAGGGCATCAGGACCACGACCGAGTTCCTGTGCCGCCACATCTTCGACGCGGTGGCGGCGGCGGCGCGCGACGGGCGGCTGGGGCCCGGCTCGGGCGGGCTAAGCCTGATCCGGGTCACGCTGAACGAAAGCCATGTCGCCCGCGCCTGGTTCGAGGGCAGGCCCTGATGGCGCAGGCGGCGGCACCTGTGGCGCGGGCGGTGTTCTGCGTCCCCGGTGCGCTGGGGACGCCGACCGGGGGCTATGCCTATGCCCGGCGCCTGCTGTCGGGGGCAAGGGCGGCGGGGCTCGATCTGGTCCACTGGCCGCTGCCCGCGGGCTGGCCCGCGCCCACCGCAGCGGTGCTGGCCGAGACCGCGCGGCGGCTGGCGGCGATCCCGGCGGGCTGGCCGGTGATGATCGACGGGTTGGCGCTGGGGGCGATGCCGGGCGCGATGCTGGATGCGTTGCAGGGGCCGCTGGTCGCGCTCTGCCACCACCCGCTCGCGCTCGAGACCGGGCTCGACGGCGCGACCGCCGCACGGCTGCGCGCGTCCGAGCGCGCGGCGCTGGCGGGCGCGGTGCGGGTCGTCACCACCAGCCGCGCCACCGCCGACACGCTGGTGGCCGATTACGGCGTGGCGCCCGGCCGGATCGTCGTGGCCCCGCCGGGGACCGATCCCGCGCCGCAGTCGCCGGGGTCGGGCGGTCCCGGGGTCGCGATCCTGTCGGTCGGCTCGCTGGTGCCGCGCAAGGGGCACGACGTGCTGCTGGACGCGCTGGGGCGGTGCGCCGCGCTCGACTGGTCGCTGACCATCGCCGGCGCCGCGGATCGCGATGCGGCCGAGGCCGGGCGGCTGCGGGCGCTGGCCGCGCGGCTGGGCATCGGCGCGCGCGTGCGCCTTGCCGGCGCGCTGGACGGCGCGGCGCTGGCGCGCGCCTGGGCGGGGGCGGACCTGTTCGCGCTGGCCTCGCGGCACGAGGGTTACGGCATGGTCTATGCCGAGGCGCTGGCCCATGGCCTGCCGGTGGTCGGAACCACGGCGGGGGCGGTGCCCGAGGCGACCGCCGGCGCCGCGCTGCTGGTCGCGCCGGGGGACGCGGCGGCACTGGCCGAGGCGCTCGGCCACCTGATCGCCGACCCGGCCGCGCGGCGCGCGCTGGCCGCCCGGTCGCGCGCCGTGGCGCCGCACCTGCCGCGCTGGCCCGCGACGGTTGCGATCATCGCGCGGATGCTGGGCGGCATCGGCGCGGGGGCGGCGCAGGGCGCGCCCGTCCGGAGGAGGAGGGCCGAGACCACGGCGGCGATCCGCCAGGACCACGCGGGGGGTGACGCGTGTCGCGTCGGGCGCTTCTCGCTGTCGGTGCCGGGATT
>JAVVFE010000141.1:0-7670 GCA_032251175.1 Thermohalobaculum sp. | reverse complement strand
CCCTGGCGCTCGTCCGACAATGCGCTGGCGCGCAACACCACGCCGTCGCCCTCCTCCAGCCCCGTGCCCGCGATCCGCCGGCCGTCCCGATCCAGCCAGACCGCGGCCGGCGTGTCGAGCCCGGTTCCCACCACCAGGAACAGATCGGCGGCCGGCGGCGTCCCGCCCACATCCAGCGCGCGGTGAAGCTGGGCGGCCCGCGCCAGCATCCGCGCCAGATGCCGGCGCGCCCGGTCGCGCCGCTCGGCCGCACTGGCGATTGCCGGCATCAGCACCGCCAGCGTCTCGTCCTCGCGCGGGTCCAGCACGCCCCAGCCGTTCCGCTCCCACAGGCCGGGATCGTAGAGATCGCCGGCCGGGGCGCCATCGGCGCCATCGCGGCGCACCCGGTTGTGCCGCGCGCGGGGCATCAGTTGATAGACCGACGGGTGCGTGCCGAACAGGCCGGGCCGGTAGCGCGGTTGCAGGAACCCGAAGTCGCGCCCGGTCAGCAGCGACGAGAACGCGCTGATCGAGCCCAGGTTCGGCGGCGCCACGAAGATCGCGCAGGCCGCGCGCCGGGCGCCCGCCCAGGTCAGGTCCGGCATCCCGCCATCCGCCGGCAGGTCCTGCGCGCCGTACATCAGCCAGTAGCGCAGCACCAGGCAGCCCATCGAATGCGCGACGAAATCGAACCGGATCGCTGCCGCCGCGGGCGCCCGCCCATAGCGCGCGCGCCGCACCCGTTCGACCTGCACCGCCTTGCGCTCGACAAAGGCGTCGAGCGCCCGGGCCGCCTCGACGATGTCGCGCCGCCAGTCATAGGGAAATTCCAGCGACCCCGGGTTGTTGCCGGCCCGCGCGGCCTCCTCGGCCTCGGTGCGGCTGAACTCGTAGCCGCCGGCATTCAGCGCCTCGACCAGGCCGTCATAGACGATCTCCTCGACCGTGCCGCCCAGCAGCCGCGCATTCGCCCGGCGCATCACGCCGTCGGGTCGCAGCCGGGTCTCGAGCCGGTCGAGCGGCACCGCTGCATCGTCGGCGAAGGGCAGCGCCAGCAGCCGCGCCGCCTCGGGGTCCGTGCCATCCAGCGACAGCCGGTTCGGCCCGCCCCAGGCGAACGGCCCGTCGGTCCCGACCCGCAGCCGCGAGCCCAGCGTCCCGGGGATCGTGACCAGCGGCCGGCGCATCGCGGGATCGACCTCGGGCAGATAGCGGTAGATCCGGCTGACGTCCGGCAGCCGTGGCTCGATCCCACAGCCCGCCAGCGCCGCGACCCCCAGCACCACCCCGCGCCGCGACAGTCTCATCCAGCCAATCCCCTGCGCCGCCGTTTGCCCGAACCGCAGTGTCGGCACAAACCACGACAAAGCCAAGCGCCGCGCGGTCACCCTTTCGCCAGCCGGCCGCGCGCCGGATACCCGCGCCCTGATGCCGCCGCGTTCCGCGCGCCCTGATGTCGGCCGACACCCGCCTGTAGCGCCCGGCCGCCACCCCGCCGCCGGCCTGCACCGAGGCCCGCCGCGTGCCCCGCGCCCGGCACGGTGTTGCCCCGCCGCGCCCTGCGCGCACGACCCGCGTCGCCTCGGGCGCGGCCGCGCGCGGGCCCCGGCAGGCGTGTGGAGCAGCCGGAGGCTTGGCTGGCCCGCCGCGCGCCCCGCGCGCCGCCCTCGTATCGCCCGGTTGCCTGCCGGCACGGTGCCGGCGAGGTTGTCGGCGGCGCGAACCCGGGTGGCCCTCGGGTGGTCGAGCCCGCTCAGAACGGACAGGGCGCCTGCCAGCCGGCCCAGCCCCCATCGCGCGGATGGCGCAGTTCCAGCGCCGCGGCATGCAACTGCAGGCGCGGGGCGGCCGCGCGCACCGCCTCGGGCGCATAGAACGGGTCGCCCAGGATCGGGTGGCCGATCTCGCGCAGATGCACGCGCAGCTGATGGCTGCGTCCGGTCTCGGGCCGCAGTTCCAGCCGCGTGGCGCCGTCTTCGCGCGCGATCACCCGCCACGCCGTCACCGCCGCCTTGCCGGTGTCGTGGCAGACCATCTGCAACGGCCGGTTGGGCCAGTCGGCGATCAGCGGCAGGGCGATGCGGCCTTCCTCGGCCTCGACCCGGCCCGCCACCCGCGCAACATAGGTCTTGCGCACGATCCGCTTCTCGAACTGCCGGTTGATCGAGCGTTGCGCCAGCCGCGTCATGGCAAAGACCATGATGCCCGAGGTCTCCATGTCCAGCCGGTGGATCAGCAGCGCCGCGGGGAAGGCTGCCTTGACCCGCACCTCCAGACAGTCGCGATGCGCCTCGGGCTTGCCGGGCACGCTCAGCAGCCCGCTGGGCTTGTCGACCAGCAGCAACTCGGCATCGCGATGCAGCACGGCCAGCGGCGCATCGGGCGGGGTGTAGCGGGTCATCAACCGGGGTGTCATCGCCGCGGCCTACGCCGCGCCGACGGCGCCGTCAACCGGCCCGCCGCACCCCGGCGTGGCGTGATGGGGGACACAGGTCAGCATGGCTCGCCCGCCCGTTGCAGAACCGGTTCTGGCCAAAATGGCGCGGGTGCGCACCCGGCCCTGCGGGGAGGCGCGCGTTCAGGCTCAGCGCACCCATCAGCGAGAAATGCGCGGTCGAGCCAACCGGCACGGCGACCCGCCGCCCCTTGAGATCCTCGAGCGCGGCAATGCCCGATCCGTTGCACACGATCAGGCTCTCGGCCTCGCCGATCACCTGGGCCAGCATGAACAGTTGCAGGTCGACCCACTGGCTCGCCGCGATGGCCAGCGGCGAGGAGCCAGGCTCGGCCAGTTTGATGTCGCCCGAGGCCATCGCCGCGATCACCTCCGAGCCCGCGGCGAAGGTCCGCCACTCGATGTCCCAGCCGGTGGCCGCCTCGAACTTCGCATCCATGCGCGCGACCTGCACCGGCGTGGGGTTGCCGAAATGGCCGATCACCACGGTGTCGGCCAGCGCGAAGCCGGCCGCCTGCACCAGCATCGCGGCACCGAGCAGCAGATGTTTCCCAGTCGTCATCTCGCCGTTCCTCCCTTTCGGTTATCCCTGGCGCCGCCGCGCCATGTGTCGTCTCGATGGTCGTCCCGCGTCTCGTGCCCGTCGTGCCCGCCGCGCGCCATGCTGGCGATGCGCGCGTCCAGCCCGCCGAAAACCGTCACCCCGGTCGCCGCGGCCGCGCAGATGCCAAGCCGCCGCGGCCTCATGCAGGCACACCGAGGTCCAGTTCCGACACAGCATCGAGGATGTGGCCGGCGATCAGGTCGCAGTCCTCGAGGCTGAAGGTCAGCGGCAGGCGCATGTCGAACAGCCCGGCAAGGATCCGGTCGGTTCGCGGCAGCCGCTGCGCCGCCATGTAGCGCCAGCTCTGATGCGTCGAGGTGAAGCCGCCCCGCTCGACCGCGCCTTGGCGGCCAGATCGTCGAGGTCGATGACCAGGTCCTCGGCGATCTCGACCAGGACCGCGACCGCGCCCGGCACCGGGGCCAGCATGAAGGCGTTGGTCAGCACCGGATCGCCCGCCCGCACCCCGGCCGCGCGCAGCGCGATCTGCATCGCCTGACCGCGCTAGGCGACCGCGAGGCAATAGCGCGACCCCTGCCACGCGGCATGGTCGCGCTCGAGCAGCACCGCCTCGGGCGCCTCGCCCATCGCGATGTTGGAGCGGTGCAGCCGGCCCGAGCGCAGCACCCCGAGCGCGGCGCCGATCCCGGCCTCGGGGATCGGCAGTTGCTGGGTGAAGCTGCCGGTGACGGGCGCTCGCGCCATGGCTCAGGCCGCCGAACGCCGCGCGCTGTCGCCGGCGAAGACCGCATCATAGCCGAACAGCGCCGCCGCCCCGCCGGTGTGCAGGAACACCACCCGCTCGCCCTTCCGGAAGCGCCCCTTGCGGACGTGGTCGATCAGCCCCGCGGCGCCCTTGCCGGAATAGACCGGGTCGAGCAGGATGCCCTCCAGTTCCGCGAACATCCGGATCGCCTCGAGCGTGTCGGCGCGCGGAATGCCGTATCCGGCGCCGACATAGTCGCAGTCGGCGACCACGTCCCCGCGCTGAACGACGCCGGGGCAGCCCAGCTTCTCGGCGGTCTTGAGCGCAAGGGCGAAGACGTTCTCCTCCTGCCTGACCTTCGGCGCGCGGACGCCGAAGCCGAGCAGCGGGATGCCCGCATTGATCGCCTTGAGGCCGACCACCAGGCCCGCCTGCGTGCCGGCGCTGCCGGTCGCGGTGACCAGGTGGTCGATCACCAGGCCGCGGTCATTGGCCTGGGCCACCAGCTCGAAGGCGCAGTTGACATAGCCCAGCGCCCCGGTCGGGTTCGAGCCGCCGCCGGGGATGGTGTAGACCGTCTTGCCGTCAGCCCGCAGCCGGTCTGCCACCGCCTCCATCTCGGCGTTCATGTCGACCCCGCCGGGGCGCGTCTCGGTGGTCGCGCCGTGCAGGTGGTCGAGCAGGACGTTGCCGTTGGTGTTGTAGTTGGGGTCCTTCGAGCCGGTGCGGTCTTCGAGCAGGATGTGGCACTTCATCCCCAGCCTGGCCGCGAAGGCCGCGGTCTGGCGGGCATGGTTCGACTGGGTCGCGCCCTGCGTCATCACGATGCCGGCGTCCATCGCCGCCGCCTCGGCCATCAGAAATTCGAGCTTGCGGGTCTTGTTGCCGCCGGTCGAGAGCCCCGTGCAATCGTCGCGCTTGATCCAGATCTCGGGACCGCCAAGCTCGTGGCTCAGCCGGTCCAGGCGCTCGAGCGGTGTTGGCAGGTGGGCGAGGAAGATGCGGGGAAACCGGGCCAGGTGCATGAGTCACGTCCTCTGAAAACTTGCATATTTCGAGAGTGACATGGCGAAAAACGATACTCAAATTCGAAATACTCGATATAAAATGCGTATCTTGCAATTCACGAGGCTCCCCATGCGGCTCGAATGGCTGGAGGACATCCTCGCCGTCGCCGAGACCGGCTCGTTCAGCGAGGCGGCCGAGCGCCGGCACCTGACGCAGTCGGCTTTCTCCCGGCGGATCCAGAACATCGAGGATTATGTCGGGGTCGAGCTGTTCGACCGGACGCGCAAGCCGGTGCAGCTTCGCCCGACGACCGAGCTTCAGCACGATCAGATCCTGCGCCTGATCGGCACGCTGCGGCAGTTGGCCGAGGACCTGCGGCGCGGCGAGCGGATCGCCCGCAACCGGGTCGTGCTGACCAGCCAGCACTCGCTGACCGCGGCGCTGACGCCCGCGCTGGTCCGGCGCGTGCAGCAGCGGCATGGCGACATCTACATCCGGCTGCGCTCGGCCAATCTCGACGAATGCTTCGCGCTCCTGCTGTCGCGGCAGGCCGACATCGCGATGGTCTATGGCCTGCCGGGCGAGGCGCTCACCATCGCGGCCGGCTACATCGAGACGGTGACGATCGGCACCGACCGGCTGATCCCGGTCTGCCGCCCGGATGCGGCGCCCCAGGCATGGCTCGGGGGCGGCGCGCTGCCCTACATCGCCTATCCGGGCGAGGTGTTCTTCGGCCAGGTCATGGACCGCGAGATCCTGCCGCGCCTGCGCGGCCTGTCGAGCCCGGTGCCGAAGGTCGAGACCGCGCTCACCTTCGCGGTGCTCGAACTGGCAGCCGCCGGCCTCGGCATCGCCTGGGTGCCGGCCTCCCTCGCCCGCCAGCGGATCGCCGAGGGGAAACTCGCGGATCTCTCGAACCGGCTGCCCTTCTGCCATCTCGACGTCATGGGGGTCCGCCTGACGGGCGATCCTGGCATGGCCGAGCGCGCGGTCTGGGACCAGTTTCTGGATTGGGCGGCAAGCGCCAGTGAGGCGGGTGACCCTGCCCGCGACGCAAGTCGGGTGATCTGACCGGGCGCGCAGCGGCACGCGCCCCGCGGTCCACGCCGCGCTGGGACCGGCGCTCGGGGACCAGACGGCCTGATATCACGACGGCCAACGGATCAAACGACCCATCATGCCATTCAGATCGCGCCGATCTTTCCGAATGTGCCCTGGTAGCGAGGGAGGGACTCGAACCCTCGACCTCAGGATTATGAGTCCTGCGCTCTAACCAGCTGAGCTACCTCGCCAAGGCGTGGGTTCATTACGGTGCGCGCCCTGCCCCGTCAAGACGCGAGTTTCCGGGCCCGGCGCCCCCCGAAATCCGTCCCCGTCAGCCAATCGTGCGCGCCAGCATGTCGAGCCAGTTCTCGCGGCAGATGCGCGCGATCAGCGCCTCGCCATAGCCCGCCTGACGCATCGCCGCCACCAGCCGCGGCAGGCCGCTGACGTCGCCGATCTCGCGCGGGAGTTCACAGCCGTCATAGTCCGAGCCGAGCGCCACGCCGCCCTCGCCCAACCGCTCGATCAGGTGATCGAGGTGGCGCAGCATCACCGTCAGCGGTGTCTCGTGATCGACCCGGCAATCCTCGCGCAGGAATGCCACATGGAAGTTCAGCCCCACCAGCCCGCCCGATTCCGCGATCGCGTCGAGCTGGCGGTCGGTCAGGTTGCGCGCATTGGGCGAGATCGCGTGCGCGTTGGAATGCGAGGCCACCAGCGGTTTCGACGCGATCCGCGCGACGTCCCAGAACCCCGCCTCGGTCAGGTGCGACAGGTCCACCATGATGCCCAGCCGCTCGCAGGCCTGGACCAGGATCGCGCCCATCTCGGTCAGCCCCTGGCCGGGGTCCAGCACCGGCTGGCGGTCCATCGGCGCGCCATGGCCGAAGGCGTTCGGCCGCGACCACACCAGGCCCAGCGAGCGCAACCCAGCCGCATGCAGCACCTCGAGCGCGTTCAGCCCCGGGTCGATGCACTCGGCCCCCTCGATATGCGGCACCATCGCGAGGCGCCCTTGGGCCATCGCCGCGCGCACCGCGCCCGCGTCGGTGCAGATCGCCACATCCTGCGGCAGCTCGCGCGCGAGCCGCTTCAGCCGCGCGAACATCGCCAGCGTGAAGTCGAGCGCGTCATGCTGGCCGACCTGCGCGAAGTTCAGCGGGTCGTCGCGGTCATAGGGCTGGTCCAGCGCATTGACGCGCGAGGGCGTGTACATTGCGAACAGCCCGCCCGCGAACCCCGCGGCCCGCGCCCTCGGCAGGTCGATGTCGAGGCTCGGCTCAGCCGTGCCAAAACTGCGCGGCCGGCCCAGCCGCTCGGCCACCTCCAGCTTCAACAGCGTGTCGTTGTGTCCGTCGAACACCGCCACCGGATCGGTCATGCCCGCCCCCGCTCCCTTGCCTCGTCGCGGCCACACCCTCGGGCCTTCGCGGCGCCGTTGCAAGGGGTCTGCGGCGGCGCCCGGGGGGGGCTCGCGCTAACCCTTGGTTAACCATGATGTCCCTAGCCTCGCACCGCTTGCGTGCCAGAGGGTCGGGATGCCGCGTTGCCTGCGCCGCCTCGTTGCACTGATCGCGGCGGGGCTGTGCTTCGGCGCCCCCTCGGCCATGGCGGGCGCCTGGACGCGGGCCGAGGGGACCGGCATCTTCATCACCTCCTCGGGCCGCAAGGTCGCGCCGGTCGGCGCCTTCGCCGGTGGCATCCCGGAAAGCGACAAGACCTTCGCACAGGTGCTGGTCGAATATGGCCTGTTCGACGACCTCACCATCGGCGCCCGGGTCTATGGCGACGTCTCGGCCACCGACCCCACCGACGGCACGCTCAGCGCCTCGGCCGCGGTGCGCCAGCGGCTCTACCGCGACGCGGGCGGC
>JAVVFE010000140.1:0-7695 GCA_032251175.1 Thermohalobaculum sp. | reverse complement strand
CTCGGCCATCGCCTTCACCGCCGCCGCGGGCGCGGCCGGGCCGGCGCGCGCCTTCGCCCTGCCGGCCGCAGCCTTCGGGCCGGATTACGCGGGCACCGCCACGCTCACCGGCCCCTGCGCCACCGGCTGCACGCGCAACGCCACCGCGTGGTGGGCGCGTGGCAAGGAAACGCTGACCCTGCCGCGGTGAGGGGCGTCACCCCGGCTGCGATTTCAGCTCGACCTCGACGAAGCGCAACTCGCCCTCGCCCTTCCAGACCACGTCGTGCTCGACCCCCGCCTCGCGGAAATAGCTCACGCCGGGTTGCATCAGGAACTGCGCGGTTTGCCCGCCGGGGCCGACGATCTCGACCGGGCCGCCGGTGATCGGCGTGATCACATAGGCAAAGCCATGGCGGTGCCAGCCGGTCGCAGCCCCCGGGGCAAAGGCCCATTCGGTGACGCGGACATGGGCGTTGTCGACATGGACGGTGGGGACGGCTTCAACCATCGTGGTGCTCCCTGATCGCGGTTGCGGATCGCACTGCGGTGCCGCCCGAAGGTGCGCCGACACGCGCCGGGGCGTGCAGGCATGGCGGAACTTTCGCGCGAATCTCTTGATTTATGTTTTAGTTCAATATGATAAGTGGTCTTTCACGCGTGAAAGGCCACCCGTTTCACGCTCAGATCCCCAGCGCGAGCTTCGGGCTCAGCACGTCGATCTCCAGCGCCTGGCCGACCGCGACGTTCGTCAGCCGCCCCTTGTGGGTGTTCAGCCCCGCCAGCAGGTGCGGATCGTCGCGGCAGGCCGCGGCCCAGCCCTTGTTCGCCAGCGCGATCAGGAAGGGCAGGGTCGCGTTGCCCAGCGCGATGGTGGACGAGCGCGCCACGGCGCCGGGCATGTTGGCGACGCAGTAGTGCACGATCCCGTCGACGATATAGATCGGGTCGTCATGGGTGGTGGCCTTCGAGGTCTCGAAACAGCCGCCCTGGTCGATAGCCACGTCCACCACCACCGCGCCCGGCTTCATGTCGGAAAGCTGCGCGCGGCTGACCAGCTTGGGCGCCGCGGCGCCGGGGATCAGCACGGCGCCGATCACCATGTCGGCCGTGGCGACCAGTTCCTCGGTGTTGGCCTTCGAGGCATAGCGCGTCCCGATCCGCCCGCCGAAGATGTCGTCGAGATAGCGCAGCCGGTCGAGCGAGCGGTCGAGCACGGTGACCTGCGCCCCCATCCCCGCCGCCACCCGCGCGGCATGGGTGCCGACCACGCCGCCGCCGATCACCACCACCTCGGCCGGGCCCACGCCCGGCACGCCGCCCAGCAGCACGCCGCGCCCGCCATTGGCCTTCTGCAACGCCCAGGCGCCGACCTGCGGCGCGAGCCGCCCTGCGACCTCGGACATCGGCGCGAGCAGCGGCAAGCCGCCGCGGGCATCGGTCACCGTCTCGTAGGCGATGGCGGTGACGCCCGAGGCCAGCAGGTCACGGGTCTGCTCGGGGTCCGGCGCGAGGTGGAGATAGGTGAACAGCACCTGCCCCTCGCGCAGTTGCGCCCTCTCGGCCGCCTGCGGCTCCTTGACCTTCACGATCATCCCGGCGCGGGCGAACACCTCGGCCGCGGTCGCGACGATCTCGGCGCCCGCGGCCTGATAGAGCGCGTCGCCAAAGCCCGCGCCGGCGCCGGCGCCGGTCTCGATGATCACCGAGTGACCATGCGCCACCGCCTCGCGCGCCGCGCCCGGCGTCATGCCGACGCGGTATTCCTGGTTCTTGATTTCCTTCGGGCAGCCGATCAGCACGGTCCCAGTCCCCTTGTTTGTTGTCGGTCACGCCTCGGCGCGCCGCATGGCGCCCGGACGGTTGCGGACCTTACCGCGCCGGCGGCCACCCGCGTTAGGGCCAGCGCCGGCCAATCCGGCATGTCAGTGCCGGGCGGCGGCGACGCCCGCGCGCGGGGGGCGGCGCGCGGCACAAGCCTCTGGCGCGGCGCGCAAAGGCGGCTATGCTGTCGGTGCAAAAGCCTGAGGGGTGGCTGGGGTGCGAGGATAACGGATGGCAGCGATCGACCACCGCGAGGTTCAGTTTTCCCGCCCCGTGCGCCAGATCTTCCTGATGGTCTCGGTCTTGGTGCTGGTCGGGGTTGCGGCCTTCTTCCTGTTCCGCGAGATCGAGCAGGTGTTCTTCGCCAACGCCTATCTGAACGGCGTGATCGTCGGCATCTTCGTGATCGGCGTGATGGCCACCTTCTGGCAGGTCGGCCAACTGATCGCGGCGATGGGCTGGGTGCGTTCGGTGCAGGCGGGCTACAAGGGGATCGAGCTGACCCGCCCGCCTTCGCTGCTGATCGCCATGGCGCCGCTGGTGCGCGAGGGGGCGATGCAGAAGCGCATGGCCACCAGCTCGACCCGCTCGATCCTCGATTCGGTGGCGGCGCGCCTCGACGAGTCGCGCGACATCACGCGGTATCTGGCGAACCTGCTGATCTTCCTCGGGCTGCTGGGCACCTTCTGGGGCCTGTCGAAGACCGTGCCCGCGGTGGTCGATACGATCCGCTCGCTGGCGCCCGATGACGGCCAGGTCTCGGACGTCTCGGTGTTCGACCGGCTGATGAGCGGGCTCGAGAGCCAGCTCGGCGGCATGGGCACGGCGTTCGCCTCGTCGCTGCTGGGCCTTGCCGGTTCGCTGGTGGTGGGGATGCTGGAGCTGTTCGCCGGACACGGGCAGAACCGCTTCTACCGCGAGCTTGAGGAGTGGCTGGCCTCGTTCACCCGGCTCGGCCTGATCTCGGAGGGCGAAGGGCCCGAGGGGCCGCTGGTCGCGCTGCTGGAACGCGTCGACGAGGGGCTGGAGAAGACCGTCGAATTCGCCGCGCGCGCCGAGGCCGCGCGGATCGAGGCCGAGAACCGCCTGGCGCGCGCCGCCGACGTGGTGGCGCAGATGGCCGAGCAGATCGACCACGAGCGCGGCTCGGTCGCGCAGATGGTGGTCGAGATGCGCGAGGCGCGCGAGGCGCAGTCCGGGCGCGACCATGCCGTGCTGACCGTGCTCAAGCGCATCGATCAGGGCCAGTCGCAGGCGGCGTCGAGCCAGGCGGGCATGGTGCAGCTTCTCGACCGTGCGCTGGAAAGCCGCCGGCAGGTGCTGGACAGCGAGACGCGCCAGCACCTGCGCAACCTCGATCACCAGATGCGCCAGTTGATCGACGAGCTCGCGCTGGGCCGCCAGCAATCGGTCGACGCCATCCGGGCTGAGTTGCGCGCCCTGATCCGCCTGATCGACGAGCGCACCGGCGGTCCGGCCGGGGGGAGCTGATGGCCCTCACCCGCCGCTCGGGCGCGCGCTTCGAGGCCACCATCTGGCCCGGCTTCGTCGACGCGATGACCGCGCTCCTGCTGATCCTGATGTTCGTGCTGTCGATCTTCATGATCGTCCAGTTCAGCTTGCGCGAGACCGTCACCGGCCAGACCGAGAAGATTCGAACCCAGGAATCCGAGATCACCGCCCAGGAAAGCGAGATCGACAGCCTGTCGTCGCAGCTTGCGCAACTGGCCGAGGTGCTCTCGCTGGAGCGCGCCGGGCGGGCCGCGGCCGAAACCGAGGCGGGCGAGCTGCGCGCGACACTGTCGGAGACACAGACCGAGGCCGACCGGCTCAACGCGGCGCTGGCGGCGATGACCCGGGCGCGCACGGCCGCCGAGACGCGGGCCGAGGCGCTGTCGGGTGAGCTTGCCCAGACCGTCGACGCGCGCGACGCGCTGGCGGCATCGCTCGTGGCTGCACGCGGCGAGATCGACGCCCAGACCGAAGCCGCCCGCCTCGCCGCCGCCAGGCGCGAGGCGATGGAGGCGCTGATCGCCGAGTTGGAGCAGGGCAGGGTGGCGCTGGAAGGGCAGACCGCCGAACAGGCGCAGGAACTCGCCCGGCTTCGCGCCGCCGAGGCCGAGGCCCGCGCGAGCCTGAGCGCCGAGGAGCAGGCACGCGCGCTCGAGGCGGCCGCGGCCGAGGCGTTGCGCCGGCGGCTCGAAAACTCGACGGCCGAGCTTGACGCGATGACGCTCTCGCTCGAACAGGCGCGCAAGGAAGCCGAGGAAACCCTGACCCGGCTGGCCGCTGCCGAGGCCGCGAAGCTGAAGCTCGAGGCCGAGACCAGCCAGACCGCCAGTGCGCTCTCGGACGCCGAGGCGCTGCGCCGCATCGCCGAGCGCGAGGTCGCCCAGGCCGAGGCGCGCACCGCCGAGGAGGCGCGCCGGGCGGCGCTGCTGAACCAGCAGGTCGCGGCGCTGCGCGACCAGCTCGGCTCGCTGCAATCGCTGCTCGACGACGCGTCCTCGCGCGACCGCAACCAGAAGGTCCAGATCGCCGAACTGGGCCAGCGGCTGAATGCGGCCCTGGCGCAGAAGGTGTCGGAGCTTGCGCGCTTCCGCTCGGAATTCTTCGGGCGGATGCGCGAGGTGCTGGGCGGGCGGGGCGACATCCGCATCGTGGGCGACCGCTTCGTGTTCCAGTCGGAGGTGCTGTTCGCCACCGGCTCGGCCGAGCTGAACCCCCAAGGCATCGCCGAGCTGGCGAAGCTGGGCGCGGTGCTGCGCGAGGTGTCGGGCAACATCCCCAAGGGGCTCGACTGGATCCTGCGCGTCGACGGGCATACCGACGCGACGCCGATCCGGGGCGCCGGCCCCTTCGCCAACTGGGAGCTGAGCCAGGCGCGCGCGCTGTCGGTGGTGCGTTACCTGATCGAGACCGAGGGCGTGCCGCCCGAACGCCTTGCCGCCACCGGTTTCGGCGAGTTCCAGCCGATCGCCGAAGGCGACACGCCCGAGGCCCGAGCCCGCAACCGGCGCATCGAGTTCAAGTTCACCGAGCGGTGAGCACGCGCGGCGGCGGCTCAGAGCGCGCCGCCGCCCAGCACCGCAAGCCAGAAGGTGATGGTGAAGACGCTCGCGGCCGTGCCCAGCAGCACGGTCGAGGCGGCGGTGCCGACCGCACGATCATACATCGCGGCAAACACATAGCCGTTCACCCCCGTCGGCATCGCCGCGATCAGCACGGCCGCGCGCACGAACTCGTCGGGCAGGCCGAAGACATGCACGCTCAGGCCCCAGGCGATGAAGGGGTGAACCATCAGGCTGAGGGTGGCCGCCATTCCGGCCTCGCCCAACTCGGCCCGCAGGCGGTAGCGTGTCAGCACGCCGCCGAGCGCAAAGAGGGCGACCGGGAGGGCCGCAGACGCGATCATGTTGATGGTGGCGCTCACCGGCTCGGGCAGCGGGACGCCGAGGAGGTTGAGCGCGGCACCCGCCGCGATCCCGAGCGTCAGCTCGTTGTGGAACATCGCGCGCACGGTGCGCTTGAGCGCCGCGCTGACGGGCGCGCCGTCGCGGCGGGAGAATTCCATGGTGAGGATGCCCACGAGATAGCCGAAGGGCGCATGGAAGGCGATGATCGCGAAGGCGGGCGCAAGCGCCTCCTCGCCATAGGCGCGCGTCATGATCGGGACGCCGAGGAGAACGGTGTTCGAGAAGAACGCCGAGAAGCCGACCGCCACCGACTCGCCTGGGCGCCGTCCCCAGATCCTGCGCGACAGGACGATCCCGCCGACGAAGGCCGCGAGCGCGCCGATGTAGAAGGACGCAAGATGCTCGGGCACCAGCACGGCGTCGAGGTCGAGGCGGTAGATCGCGCGGAACAGCAGCACCGGCACGGCGAGGCCGGTGGCGAAGCGCACCAGCGCGTCGATCCCGGTGTCGGGGAAAACCCTTGTCTTGACCGAGGCATAGCCCGCCCCGACCACGAGAAAGACCGGCAGCACGATGAGGAACAGGCTGACAAGGGCGTGCATCGGCAAAGCCTCTCGTGGGTGAGGCCGCGGCAAGGCGGGGCACATGCCCCGCCCCGCCGCGACCCCGGGAAGGCGCCCGTGCCGGGGGCACGGGCGGGCGCGCGTGGCGGGCGCCGGTGTCCGCGCGCGCCGGCGTTCAGTCTGCGGCCGGGAACTCGAGCACCAGCCCGTCATGGGCGGGCGTGACCGTCGCGGGGGTCTGGGCGTTCAGGGTCTCGTAGTCGAGGTCGTTGTGCAGGTTGGTCAGGATGGCGCGGCGGGGCGCGGCCCGGGCAATCCAGGCAAGCGCGGTCTCGACATTGGCGTGGCTGACATGGGGCGTGTAGCGCAGCGCATCGGTGATCCAGGTGTCGATGCCGGTGACTGCCGTCCAGGCGGCGTCCGACATCGCCGAGATGTCGGGGGTATAGGCCAGCGGGCCGACGCGGAAGCCCAGCGCCTCGATCTCGCCATGCGGGACCGAGAAGGGCTCGAGCGTCAGCACCCCGCCCGCGCCGCTGATCGTGACCGGGCCCTCGATGCGGTAAAGGTCGAGGATCGGCGGATAGTTCGAGCCGGGCGGGGTGTCGAACACATAGGCAAAGCGCGTGCGGATCGCTGCTTCGGTGCGCGCGTCCATCCAGGCCGGCAGGCGTGCGCGGCGGTTGAACACCACCATGCGCAGGTCGTCGATGCCGTGGCAGTGGTCGGCATGGTCGTGGGTGAAGACGACCGCATCGAGCAGGCCCACGCCGGCGCGCGACAGTTGCTCGCTGATGTCGGGCCCGGCGTCGATCAGCACCGAGGTGGCGCCCTCGGGCCCGATCCGCTGCGCCAGCAGCGCGCAGCGCCGCCGCCGGTTGCGCGGGTCAGCGGGGTCGCAGGCGCCCCAGCTCGGCCCCGCGGGCCCGATGCGCGGCACGCCGCCCGACGAGCCGCAGCCGAGCACGGTGAAGCGCAGCAGGGCGGACATCAGGCGGCGGCCTCGCTGCCCGCGCGCGCGGCCTTGGCGAACAGCCGGTCGAAATTCGCGGTCGTGCGCGCGGCGAACGCGGCCGGGTCGAGCCCCAGATGCCCCGCCATCGCGGCGGCGGTGTGCGCGACGAAGGCCGGTTCGTTGCGCTTGCCGCGATGGGGCGGGGGCGCGAGATAGGGGGCGTCGGTCTCGACCAGCAGGCGGTCGAGCGGCGCAGCGGCGAAAATCTTGCGCAGCTCGCCTGATTTCGGGAAGGCCGCGATGCCCGACACCGACAGATAGAAGCCGAGATCGAGCGCCGCGCGCGCCAGCCCCGCGCCCGACGAGAAGCAGTGCATGACGCACGAGTAGGCGCCCGCCCGGTGCTCCTCGGCCAGGATGCGGGCGATGTCGTCGTCGGCGTCGCGGGAGTGGATGATCAGCGGCAGGCCGGTTTGCCGCGCGGCCGCGATGTGGACGCGCAGGCTTTGCTGCTGCACCGCGGCGCTTTCGGCGGTGTAGTGGTAGTCGAGGCCGGTCTCGCCGATGCCGACGAATTTGGGGTGGCGGGCGAGGGCGACCAGATCGTCCACGCTGGCCATCGGCTCGGCGGCCGCGTTCATCGGGTGGGTGCCGGCGGCGTAGAACACGCCGTCGAACGCCTCGGCGATGGCGCGCACCTTCGGCTCGTGGCTGAGGCGCGTGCAGATCGTCACCATCCGCGTGACCCCGGCCGCGGCTGCGCGCGCGACGATGGCCGGAAGGTCATCGGCGAAGTCGGGGAAGTCGAGATGGCAATGGCTGTCGACCAGCCGGGGCGCTGACATCGGGCGGGTGGCTCCTCAGGGGTTCAGGCGGCCGCGCGGGCGCGGGCAAGCGTGTCGTCGAGGTCGAGCAAGGTATCCATGATGGTCTGCGCGGGGTCAAGATTGACCGCGCG
>JAVVFE010000139.1:0-7705 GCA_032251175.1 Thermohalobaculum sp. | reverse complement strand
CACCGGCATGTAGCCGCGCGACAGGTGCAGCCGCTTGCCGGCCTGCGCGATCAGGCGCTGGCTCGCCTCGCGCGGCAGCAGCACCTGGAACAGCTCGGCCTCGGCCTCGCGGGTGCGGCGGCTGAAATCGGCGCGCCCGTCGCGGGTGATGCGATAGGCGATGTCGCCCGAGCCGCCGGAATAGAAGCAGTCGACCGGCGCCAGCCCCTCGAACAGCACTTCGAGCCCCGACAGCGAGATCCGCCAGTAATCGTCCGGGAAGGCGTGGAACGCCTGCACCCAGGGCACCTGGATGAACGCCCGGCCCCCGGGTGCCAGCAGTGCCGCGATGTTGCGCGCCGCCGCGAAAGGGTCCTTCACATGCTCCAGCAGATGCGCGCAGACGATGCCGCCGAACGCCGCGTGCCCGGCCGGCGCCAGCGCCGCGCGGATGCGCTCGATCGGCCAGCAGATGTCGAACACCGCGTCGACGTTCTCGCCCGGCGCGAGGTCGGCGCCGACGAAGCCCTTCGCCCCCGCCCGGTCGCGCCATGTGCGCCGGTTCGGGGCGTTCCGGTCGATCACCTGGGAGCGCGCGCCGATCTGCAACACCGGGCCCGGCATGGCCGCGGCCACGGCGTCGAGCGCCGCCTTGAGCGCGAGCGGGACGACCGTGGGTGCGCTGTCGGGCACGGGCGGGCGGGTCACTCGGCCGCGGCGACGGTGCGCGCGTCGGCCGCGGCGGCGAGGAAGCGCTCGGCCTCGAGCGCGGCCATGCAGCCCATCCCGGCCGAGGTCACCGCCTGGCGGTAGACATGGTCGGTCACATCCCCGGCGGCGAACAGACCGGGCACCGAAGTCTCGGTCGAATCACCCTTCGTCACCACGTACCCGCCGTGATGGGTCTCGACCTGGTCCTTCACCAGCTCCGACGCCGGCGCGTGGCCGATGGCGATGAAGACGCCGGCGACGCCCACCTCGCGCGTCGCCCCGCTCGCCACATGCGCCAGGCGCACGCCGGTCACGCCCTCGGCCGCGGTGCCGAGGATCTCGTCGACCCGGTGGTCCCAGATCACCTCGATCTTGGGGTGGTTCATCAGGCGGCGGATCAGGATCGCCTCGGCCCGCAGGCTGTCGCGGCGGTGAACGAGGGTGACCTTCGTGGCGAGGTTCGCCAGATACAGTGCCTCCTCGACCGCGGTGTTGCCGCCGCCGACCACCAGCACATCCTTGCCGCGGTAGAAGAACCCGTCGCAGGTGGCGCAGGCCGAGACGCCCATGCCCTTGAACTTGTCCTCGGACGGCAGGCCCAGCCACTTGGCCTGCGCGCCGGTGGCCAGGATCACCGCATCCGCGTGCCAGACCGCGCCCGAATCGCACTCCGCGACGAAGGGGCGGCGCGACAGGTCCAGCCGGGTGACGATGTCGGCGACGATCTCGGTGCCGACCGCGCGGGCATGGGCCTCCATCTGCACCATCAGCTCGGGCCCCTGGGTCATGATCAGGCCCGGCCAGTTCTCGACCTCGGTGGTGATGGTCAACTGGCCGCCCGGCTGCATCCCCTGGATCAGCACGGGGTCGAGCAGCGCGCGCGCGGCATAGACGGCGGCGGTGTAGCCCGCGGGGCCCGAGCCGATGATCAGGAGGCGGGTGTTGCGGGGGTCGGCCATGGGTTCGGTCCTCTCGCGGCGGTTGCGCCCCTAGATACGGGCTCGGGCGCGGTGCGCCAAGGGGGTTGTCGGGGGTCCCCGGCGCGTCATGGCGCCGGGTGCGGCGGGCCGGGGAACAGGCGGTCGAGCACGATCCGCGCGACCCGGTCGGCCTCGGCCAGCGGCGGATAGCTCCACGTCCCGATCCCGCCGTCAAAGGCGCGCGCGATCCCCCGCGCGGCCAGCGCCGCGTGGAAGGCGCGCGCCTTGGCCGAGGGCTGCGCCACGTCGAATACATGCACCGGCAGCCCGGTCGAGGCGGCCTCGGACGCCATGTTGACCGAATCCGCCGTCACCAGCACCGCCTCGGCCAGCCCCAGCATCCCGGGATAGGGGTTCTCGCCCGAACCCGTGAACACCAGCGCCCGGGCGGGGTCGAGCCGGTCGGCGAGCGCGCGCGCCAGCGCCGGGTCGGTGCGGCGCGAGGTGGTGACCATCAGCCCCCAGCCCTCGGCAGACAGGCGCGCGAGGGCCGCGACCAGCCGCCCGGCATCCCCCGCCCCCCAGCGCGCCGACGGCCCCGGTCCGCCGACCAGCACCGCGAGGCGGCGCGCGGGCAGATGCGCGATGCGGGGGGCAAGGCGCGCGGCTGCCTTGGCCACGGTTTCGGGTGTGATCCGCCCCACCGATCCCAGCGTCGCCACCGCGTTGGGCGCCGTCAGCGCGTCGTGTTCGGGCGCCACGATCAGGTCGAAGGCGGCCGCATCCATCTGCGGGTCGAGGATCTGCACCGTGCGCACGCCATGCCGCCGCCCCAGCGCCGCGATGAAGAGCGCAGCCCGGCGCCCCGCGCCGATGGCCAGGTCGGGCCAGGGCGGCGCGGGGGCGGGGCAGTCGCGCACGAGCCCCGCCTCGGGCCAGCCCGGAACGCCGCGCAGGGCGTGCCACAGCCGCGCCGGCATCAGGGCTACCAGCCGCGCGGGGCGGACCTCTTGCGCGGTGATGCGGGCGGGGATATGTCGCGCGACGGCCTCGGCCAGGCCCAGCGCCTGCGCAAGGTTCCCGGCCCGGCCGTCGGTCATTGCCCAGATCGCAATCCGGTCAGGTTTGCAGCACGAACTTTCCATTTGTTGCGCGAACCTGCAATTTTATTGCTTTCAGGGTGGCTGCCGCATACATATCGGTCCGAACGCCCTCTGACCAGAGGGGCGATCCATGCGAGAGGGACATTGTCCATGTCGGCCACAAAGCTCGACCCCATCGACCGCCGCATCCTGATGGAACTGCAAGGCGACGGCCGCATGACCAATGTCGAGCTGTCGCGCCGGGTGGGGATCTCGGCGCCGCCCTGCCTGCGCCGCGTGCGCGCGCTGGAGGAGGCGGGCTACATCGAGGGCTATCACGCCCGGGTGAACGCCCGCGCGCTGGGCTACGAGGTGGCGGTGTTCGCCATGGTCAGCCTGAAAAGCCAGGCCGAGCCCGACCTCACCGCCTTCGAGACGCTGGTGCGCGGCTGGCCCATCGTGCGCGAGTGCCACATGCTGAACGGCGAGATCGACTTCCTGCTGAAATGCGTCGCGCCGAACCTGCTGAGCTTCCAGACCTTCCTCACCGGCCACCTGACGGCGGCGCCCAATGTCGCGAGCGTCAAGACCTCGCTGGTGATCCGCGCCGCCAAGAACGAGCCGGGCGTGCCGTTCGAGTTCTCGGACCACCTGTTCCCCGAGGGGAGTTGAGGGCGCGGGCAGCGACCCCGAAGGCCCCCGCGGCGCACCCGGCCATGGCCGGGTCCCGGGCTTGACCCGGGACCTCCTGCCTCGGCGCCCCCCCCGCGAGGCCCCGGGTCAAGCCCGGGGCAGCGAGTGTGCGCCGAAACTCCGCGAGGCCCCGGGTCAAGCCCGGGGCGCGCGCGCAGTCTGGCGCCCCTCGCTCAGACCGCCACCATCCCCAGCGGCATGCGGCTGAGGGGTTCCGCCGCGCCCTCGGTCACCAGCGAGGTGCGGCCCAGGCACATCGCCGTCTGGGTGCCCGAATCCATCAAGATCATGTGCAGGAAGAACACCATCCCCGGCTCCATGAGCGTGGGCGCGCCCTCGTAGAACATCTGGTCCTCCATCCACGAGGGCGCGAATCGCGGCCCCAGCGAATAGCCGCAGGCATTGAGCCGGTGCGCCCCCAGCCCGGCGGCATCGAGCACGCGGGCATGGGCGTCGAACACCTCGGCCATCGGCCGGCCGGGGCGCAGCGCCTCCTCGCAGGCCATCAGCGCGTCGAAGGCTGCCGCGTGCATCGACACATGCTGCGGGCGGGGTCGGCCTACCACCACGGTCTTGAAATTGGCGGCGTGGTAGTGGCGGTAGGTCCCGGCCCATTCCAGGTTGAGCTGGTCGTCGGTCCCGAAGGTCCGCCGCCCCGCCTGATAGCGGCACAAGAGCGCGTGCTCGCCCGAGCCCACGATGAACTCGTTGGCCGGGTAGTCGCCGCCGCCGCGGAAGATCACGTCGTGCATGGCGGCAAGCACGTCGCCCTCGGTCGCGCCGGGGCGGGTGGCGCCGACCGCGGCATCGAAGGCCGCATCGGCCAATTCCGCCGCGCGGCGGACATAGGCGATCTCGGCGGGCGATTTCACCAGCCTGAGCCGCCCCATCAGGTCCGAGGCATCGACGAGGCTGGCCAGCGCACCGATGCGCGCCTCGACCCTGCGGCCGTTGGCGTGCGTCAGGCCCTGGGTCGCGGTCTCCCAGCCGATGCGCCCGCCCAGGACGCCCAGTTCGGACAGGATGCCGGCCAGATCCTCGGACGGATCGGCCCCCGCGCGGTCCTTCCAGACCCGGATGTCGCGGATCGTCGAGGTCAGTTCCGCCTGCCGCAGATCGGCCGAGCGGGTCAGCAGCACCACCTCGTCCGCCGAGACCACAAGGCACTGGAAGAAGCAGAAGCCGAAGGTGTCATAGCCAGTCAGCCAGTACTGGCTTTCGGGCGCGAACAGCATGAGCGAGTCGAGCCCGCGCTCGGCCATCGCCGCGCGGGTGCGCGCCATGCGGTCGTCGAATTCGGCATGGGTGAAGTGCAGCATCAGGGCCTCGCGGGGGTCAGATGAGGATGGCGGAGACGAGGCGGCCGTAATCCGGCTCGCCCCGGTGGGTGGCGCGGCGGTAGCTGAAGAAGCGCGCCGCGTCGGCGTAGGTGCAATGCCCGGTCCAGACCGCCTCGGCCACGCCCTCGGCCCGCAGCCGCGCCAGCAGGAAGCCGGGGAGGTCGAACTGCGCCCGCCCGCCCGCCCCGCCCGCGAAGAAGCGGGCGTGGTCGGGGTCGTCGTCGAGGAAACGCTCGACGAATTCGGGCCCGACCTCGTAGGCGCGCTGCGAGATGGTGGGGCCGATGACGGCGGTGATGCGCGCGCGCCGGGCGCCGAGCGCGGTCATGGCGTCGAGCGTCGCCTCGGCCACGCCGCCGATGGCGCCCTTCCAGCCGGCATGGGCCGCGCCGATCACCCGGGCCTCGGGGTCGGCGAACAGGATCGGCGCGCAGTCGGCGGTCAGGATCCCCAGCGCGACCCCGGGGCGGTCGGTCACCATGGCGTCGGCCTTCGGGCGCTCGGCCCCCCAGGGCTCGGTGACGGTGACGACGTCGGCCGAATGGATCTGGTGCAGCGAGACCAGCGCCCCGGCCCCCAGGCCCGCTGCCACGCGGGCGCGGTTCTCGGCCACCGCTTCCGGGTCGTCGTCCGAGCCGGGGCCGCAGTTCAGCCCGGCCCAGATGCCGGTCGAGACGCCCCCCTGCCGGGTGAAAAAGCCGTGGGCCGTGCCGCGCAATTCGGGCGCGGTGATCGGGGCGAGCGTCATGCATCCTCCGCAAAGCCGGGTGGCGTGGGCGCGCCCACAGGCAGCGCCGCGAGCACCTTGAACAGCGTCCCCATCGCTTCCGGGCCCGTCAAGCGTTCCAGCGCGTCGGCGAGGGTGTCGGCCCGGTCGGGCCGCGCCCGCGCCAGCGCCGCGGCGCGCTGGCCGATCCCCATCCGCCCCAGGAACGCGCCCTGCGTCGTGGTGCGGCAGCCCAGCGGCGCGAGGTCGGCCGCCAGCGCGTCGAAGTCGACCAGCCAGGTCAGGTCCGCCTCGCCCGGCGCGTCGAGCGGGTCGGCGGCCGCATGCCGGCGCAGCGCCTGCAATGTCCAGCCCGGCGGGCGCTCGGCGGCGCGATAGCCATAGTCGATCATCAGCGCCGCACCGCCATGCGCCGCGATCCGGCGGGCGATCTCGCCCGCCACGGCGCGGGCGGCGGGCGCCTCCTCGCGCCACGCCCCGGGCGCGGCGGGCTCGTGCCCCGGCAGCACGCCCGACAGGCCCCAGATCAGCCGCCCGCCCGCCAGCCCCACCTGCCGCTCGCGCCAGCCTTCGGGCGTGGCGAGGAACTGGCGCACCGGCAGGGCGTCGAGGAACTCGTTGGCGACGATCAGCGCCGGGCCCTCGGGCACCTGGTCCAGCCGCTCGGCCCAGCGCGCAGCGGGCAGCCGCCGGGCCTGTTCGGCGCGCAGGCGGGGCGAGGTTTCCACCAGCCATGTCTCGGCCTCGGCAAGCCGGCCCATCGCCCGGCGCGCATCCTGCATCAGGGTGCCGCGCCCGGGGCCAAGCTCGACGAGGCGCAGGGTGGGCGCGCCCATCGCCTCCCAGACCGCGCGCAGCCACAGGCCGACCATCTCGCCGAACATCTGGCTGATCTCGGGCGCCGTGGTGAAATCGCCGGCCGCGCCCAGCGGGTCGCGGGTGGTGTAATAGCCATGCGCCGGGTGGCCCAGGCACAGCGCCATGTAGTCGGCCACGCCGATCGGCCCGCGCGCCCCGATCTGGCGGGCGATGATCCGGCCCAGCGGCGTCATGCCCGCACCCTCACGCCTCTGCGCTCACGCCTTCCGGCGCAGAAAGGCGAAGCCGAGGAAGCCGAGCCCGATCGCCACCATCGGCAGCGACAGGATCTGGCCCATCGTCAGGCCCCACGACTCCGCCTGCGCGCCCAGGCGGATCACATGGCCCATGGGATTGTCGGGGCCGATGAACTGCTCGTCGGCCAGGCGGAAATTCTCGACGACGCTGCGCGCGAGGCCATAGCCCAGGAAGAACACCCCGACCAGCGCCCCCGGCCGCTTCAGCCAGCCGCGCCGGAGCGCGAGCCACCACATCACGAGGCCGAGCACCAGCCCCTCGAGCCCCGCCTCGTAGAGCTGGCTGGGATGGCGCGGCTCGGGGCCCGCATGGGGAAACACCATCGCCCAGGCGACGTCGGTGGGCCGGCCCCACAACTCGCCATTGATGAAGTTCGCGAGCCGCCCGAACAGGATGCCGAGCGGCGCCGCCAGCGCCACGGCGTCGCCGACCGAGAGGATCGGTGCGCCGCGCTTCAGCGCGAAGCCGATCACCCCCAGGATGACCCCCAGGAACCCGCCGTGGAACGACATGCCACCCTGCCAGACCGCCAGGATCTCGGCCGGGTTCGCCAGGAAATGCAGCGGGTTGTAGAACAGCACATAGCCCAGTCGTCCGCCCAGGATCACCCCCAGCGTCATCCAGGTCAGCAGCTCCTCGGGCTGTTCGGGGGTCATCGGCGGGTGGTTCGCGGGCCACAGCGGCGGGCGGCGCATCAGCCGCACGATCAGCCGCCAGCCGATCACCAGCCCGGCGATATAGGCCAGCGCATACCAGCGCAGCGAGAAGCTGAAGCCGCCCAGGTCGAGCGTGAAGATCGCCGGGTCGATCTGCGGGAAGGGCAGCACGAAAGGGGGCATGGCGGCTCCAGGGGCAGGGGACGGGCGCGACATGGGTTGGCCGACCGGCCCCGTCCTGTCAAGCGCGCCCCATCCCGCGCGCGCCTCGATCGCGCGGGCTCCACCCCGCGCGCCCCGCCCGAATGGCTTGCCCGCGCCGGCCGGGGCGGGCATATAGCGGGGAACCGAACCGGCCGGCCGGCCAGAGCACGAGAGGCGCCCGATGCAGACCCGCGGCAAGTTCTTCGACGATCTCAGCCAGTTGATGACCAACGCCGCCGGCATGGCGCAGGGCGTCAGGACCGAGGCCGAGACCGCG
>JAVVFE010000138.1:0-7708 GCA_032251175.1 Thermohalobaculum sp. | reverse complement strand
GCAGCCATACTTGTTGTCGAACTTCGACTTGGTGACGCTGTCGTTGACGTTGATCGCCGGGAACGGCAGGCGGCCCTTCTCCATCAACTGGTAGAGGCGGTTGACGCCGGTCGTGGTCTCCTCGGTCACGCCGCGGATGGCGTGGCGCTGGCGCACGAACCAGCCGGGCGAGGCTGCCATGCGCTTGCGGATCTGGGCGAACAGGTATTCCTCCTCCTCGGACCCGGGGTTCGAGAGCACGTCCTCGCCCTCCTCGGCACGGGCGCCGAGCAGGATGTACATCGTGGCGTCGCCGCCATCGTCGAGGATCATGTTGGTGGGCTGGCCGTCCGGCCACTGGAAGATGCGGTCGGTGTAGGTCCAGTAGTCCTCCAGTGTCTCGCCCTTCACCGCGAACACCGGCACGCCGGTGGCGGCGATGGCGGCGGCGGCGTGGTCCTGCGTCGAGAAGATGTTGCACGATGCCCAGCGCACCTCGGCACCCAGCGCCGTCAGCGTCTCGATCAGCACCGCGGTCTGGATCGTCATGTGCAGCGAGCCGGTGATGCGCGCGCCCTTCAGCGGCTGGGCCGCCCCGAACTCGGCGCGGCAGGCCATCAGGCCTGGCATCTCGGTCTCGGCGATCGCGATCTCCTTGCGGCCGTACTCGGCGAGGCCAAGATCCCTGACGACATGATCGGTCATCGACTGCTCCCTGCGTGACCGGGCGGCCCGGCCGGGCGCCCCTGAAGTTCGGCAGCGGCTATAGCAGCCCCGCCGCGTCTCGACAATGAAGCGATCTCGCCATAGTCAAGCCGGGTGAGGCGGGAGGGCGCATGGCACGGCGGAACGGCAAGCGGGGCAGGGCATGACGGCGCGCGCCTGGCAGAGGATGCTCTCGGGGCGCCGGCTCGACCTGCTCGACCCCTCGCCGCTCGACATCGAGATCGAGGACATCGCCCACGGCCTTGCCCGCGTCGCGCGCTGGAACGGGCAGACGGTGGGCGATCACCCCTTCACCGTGGCCGAGCACTCGCTGCTGGTCGAGCGCATCTTCGGCACGCTGAAGCCGAAGGCCCCGGCCGCCGAACGGCTCGCGGCGTTGCTGCACGACGCCCCTGAATATGTGATCGGCGACATGATCTCGCCCTTCAAGGCCGCGCTTGGGCTCGATTACCGGGCCTTCGAGCATCGCCTGATGGCGGCTGTGCATATCCGCTTCGGCCTTGCCCCCACCACGCCCGAGGCGCTCGAGAAGCAGATCAAGCGGGCCGACCGGCTGGCCGCCTGGTTCGAGGCGACGCAGCTTGCGGGTTTCTCGGCCGCCGAGGCGGCACGGCTGTTTCCCCGGCCGCGGGCCGCCTGGGCCGAGGGCATCCGGTTGGCGCCGCGTCCGATCCCGGCGGTCAAGGCAGCGTTCCTTGCGCGGTTCGCTCAGCTTTCGGGTGGCATCGGGTGTGCGGGCGCGGGCTGACCCCCGGGCGTTGCAACGCCGGGGCCGGTCTCGTCCTCGATCGCGAGCGGCAGGCGCAGCGCGATCGTGAAGCGGCTGCCATGCGGCTCGACCGCATCGACCCGGATGCTGCCGCCCATCGCCGCCAGCAGGCGGTGGCTGATCGCGAGGCCGAGGCCCACGCCGCCGCTGCCGCCGGCGGCGCCGTCGCGGATCTGGTAGAACTCGCCGAAGATCGCCTCGCGCTGGTCGGCGGCGATGCCGATCCCGGTGTCGGCCACCCACAGCGTCAGATAGACCGCGGTCGGCCCGAGTTCGGTTTCGAGGCCCACCGTCACATGCCCCTCGGCGGTGAACTTGATCGCGTTGGTCAGCAGGTTCAGCACGATCTGCTTCAGCCGCACCGTGTCCCCCATCACGGCGGGCAACGGTGCGGGCGTGACGGCGCGGCGCAGGTCCAGCCCCTTCTCGCGCGCGGCCGGCTCGGCCATCGACACGCAGTCGTCGAGCAGGTCGATCAGCGAGAACGGTTCGGCCCGGATATCCGAGGTCTCAACCGTGATCCGGCTGAGTTCGAGCGCGTCGTCGATCAGCCTGAGCAGCATCCGGCCCGACGAGCTGATCAGCTCCACCTGCGCCCGTTCGCGTGCGCCGAGCGGCGCGCGTTCGAGCAGCGCCGCGACGCCGAGCACGCCGTTGAGCGCGTTGCGCATCTCGTGGCTCAGATGCGCGACGAAGGCGGACTTGCGGCGGCTCGCCTCCTCCGCCTCGCGCCTTGCGTCCTCGACCTCGCGCCGCCGGCGCAGGTCGGTGGTGACGTCGCGCAGCGTCAGCACGGCCGCCTCGCTGCTCGGCAGGATCGCCTTCACGACGTCGAGCGTGCGGCCGTCGAACAGGTTGCGCACCACACGGCTGCGCGAGCGGTCCGACAGGAAGCGATAGCGCCGGTCGATCTCGGTCCGCCGGCGTCCCTCGTCGAGGCCGGCGAGGTCGCCGAAATGACGGGCAAGCTCGGAGAAATGCACCCCCCAACGCACCGCGCCGCGCGGGATGCGGTAGAGGTCGAGAAAGCGGTCGTTGAAGGCGATGAAGCGGCACGAGGCATCGACCAGCGCCACGCCGTCGGTGATGTTGGCCAGAATGCTCGCCATCAGGGCGCGCTGGCGTTCGATCTCGTGCTCGCGCGCGGCCGCTTCGGTCAGTTCGACATGGATGCTGATCATGCCGCCATCGGCCAGCTCGCGGCGCGTGATGCGGATCAGGCGGCCGTTCCTGAGGCGCCGCGTCTCGAGCCGGTTGGCGGGCGTGCGCCAAGTGGCCAGCCGGCGGGCGACCTCGTCCCCGCTGCCCTTCGGGTTGTCGTCGAGCAAGCAGCGCCCGGCCAGCGTTCTGAGCACCGTCTCGAGGGTGTCGCCGGGCGCGATCTCGCCGGGCTCAAGTTCGAACAGCCGCGCATAGGCGCGGTTGTAGGCGACCACGCACAGCGCCCTGTCGAACAGCATGATGCCGTCGGAGAGGTCATCGAAAACCTCGCCCACTCCCCCGGCGCTGCCCGGTCCGACGCGCTGATCCATTCCGCCGTTCATCCGCTCACGCTACACCCGCCATCGCCGGGCGACGATCCGGGACCGCCGCTGCCCTCGCACGCGAGCAGACACGATCGCGCGACAAGATTACCAGAACGCTGACAGATCACCAATGTCATGCAGGCGGGCCTTGCCAATCGCCTCCGGATCGCCCAAAACCCGCGGAAAATAACCCCGGAGAGCACCCCATGACCGCCATGAAACTGCTGATCCTGCCCGGCGACGGCATCGGCCCCGAAGTGATGGCCGAGGTGCGCAAGGTCATCGCCTGGTTCGCCGCGAACCGCGGCCTTGGCTTCGAGATCGACGAGGATCTGGTGGGCGGCTGTTCCTACGACGTGCACGGCACGCCGCTGACGGACGCGGTGATGGAGAAGGCGCAGTCGGTCGACGCGGTGCTGCTGGGTGCCGTGGGCGGGCCGAAATACGATGTGCTCGACTTCAGCGTGAAGCCCGAGCGCGGCCTGCTGCGCCTGCGCAAGGAGATGGACCTCTACGCCAACCTGCGCCCGGCCCAGTGCTTCGACGCGCTGGCCGACTTCTCCTCGCTCAAGCGCGAGGTGGTGGCGGGGCTCGACATCATGATCATCCGCGAGCTGACCAGCGGCATCTATTTCGGCGAGCCGCGCGGGATCATCACCGAGGGCAACGAGCGGGTCGGCATCAACACCCAGCGCTACACCGAGGGCGAGATCGCCCGGGTCGCGCGCTCGGCCTTCGAGCTTGCCCGCAAGCGCGCCGGCAAGGTCTGCTCGATGGAGAAGGCCAACGTCATGGAGTCGGGCGTGCTGTGGCGCCAGGTGGTGCAGGAGGTGCACGACGCCGAATACCCCGACATCGCACTCAGCCACATGTATGCCGATGCGGGCGCCATGCAGCTGGTGCGCTGGCCGAAGCAGTTCGACGTGATCGTCACCGACAACCTGTTCGGCGACCTGCTGTCGGACGCGGCCGCCATGCTGACAGGCAGCCTCGGGATGCTGCCGTCGGCGTCCCTCGGCGCGCCGATGGCGAACGGGCGGCCCAAGGCGCTCTACGAGCCGGTGCATGGCTCGGCGCCCGACATCGCCGGGCAGGGCAAGGCCAACCCGATCGCCTGCGTGTTGAGCTTCGCCATGGCGCTGCGTTATTCCTTCGCCCTCGGGGGCGAGGCCGAGATGCTCGAGGCCGCGGTCAACGACGTGCTGGCCCAAGGCTATCGCACCCCCGATCTCGGCTCGGGCGAGGGCACCCGGACGGTCGGCACCGCCGAGATGGGCGACGCCATCGTTGCGGCCCTGTCCGAACGCGCGGCGGTCTGAGACCTGCGCCCCCTTTCACGCGTGAAAGGGGGATCAAGTATCTGATATAAAACATAAATCAAAAAAATTGCACGCAAGCTGCGCCAACACGCGAGGTGTGCGGCCGGGCGGCCGGCCATGCGCCGTGATTGCCTAAACCATCTTTTTTTCTCGCCCGCGTTGTGCATTCTGGACGCTGTCCGCCGGGGGGCGGCCGGATCGGCATTTGGATGCGTGAGAGGGCGTGATGAACTTCACCACATTGAATCTTTCGACGACATTGGGACAGATCGCGGCGAATGCCGCGCGTGGCTTCGACACGCTCGACACCGGCGCCAAGGCGCAGGTCGCGGCCCAGACCGAGCAGGCGGTGAAAGCCGAAATCGACCGCCAGATGAAGATCTACCTCGCCGAGGAAAAGGCCTATGTCGATGCGGTCAAGAAGCTCGTGGCGAACATGCAGCGGGTTCACGACCTGGCGGTGAAGGACCTCGCGAAGCTGCAGAAGCTGAAGCACAAGCCCTCGAACGCCGAGGAGATCAAGGCGCTGCACAAGCGGCTGGACCAGTCCTTCATGTTCTGCGGCAGCTCGGGCGCCGAGCTGAGCAAGATGGCGGGCGACCTGACCGCGCATCAGGACTTCCGCGCCAACCCGATTCCCGATGCGCTGGACGCGGTGGTCGGCGCCGCGGTCAAGAAGCAGCTTTCGGATCATTTCGTGAAGAACCGCGCCCCGGCGATCGGCTGGGTCGGCGGGCTTCAGGGGCTCAAGACATCGGCCGAGCAGGTGGTCAAGCGCACCAAGCTGATGCAGCGCGAGGCGGCGGTGTTCGCATCCGATGCGATCGACGCGCTGAAGGTGCAGGAGCTGATCGCGAGCGAGATGGACAAGCTGTTCAAGGTGCCCAAGGGCCCGCTCGCCATCATCGAATCGGACTATACCGGGCTGGCGGACCAGATAAATTCGAACATCGCGACCATCGAGGGCCATGCCAAGGGCAAGCAGACCTTCCCCAACCGCAAGGTCTATGACGGCTTCATCGGCGGGCAGAAGTTCAATGTCGAGAACTTCGGCGGCAAGATCGAGGGGTTGCGCGGCGTGATCGCGACGGCCACGGCCCGGCTGAACGCGATCGCGGCGCTGGGCAAGAAGGCGCCGCTGAGCCCCCAACAGGTCGCCAGGCTGAAGGAAGCGAAGACGGCCATCGCCGAAGGCGCCAAGTTGCTGAAGAAGATCGAGAGCGCCTATTCCAGCTTCAAGAAGACCATCGACAAGACCCTGCCGAAGCTGAAGGCCCCGGCCTGACCAGGGCCAGGGCCGAGACCGGATCGCGTTGACGGCGGCGCGTGCTCCGGCGTTCCGGGCCTGACCGGGGGCGCCTCGATGGCGGGCGCCACCAGGGGGCCCGCCATCGAGGCCCCGGCGCGGGAGCCGGGGCGGCGGGGTTCTCGATGATGGGTTCGCCGCGATGCAGGCGGGCATGCGCCGGGGGTGGGCCGGGGGTTGGGCCGGCACCGTCAGGGCAGCGGCACCTCGGCCGGCCGGCCGCCCCAGCCATGCACGCTGTCATGCGCCTCGACGCTCACGCGGCCGACGCCTGCGGGGATCGCCACGCCCGACAGCGAGCGGGTGAAGGGCTGTTCGCCGACATGGGGGTGGGCAAGCTCGCGCGTGCCGTAGACCGTGCCGTCGGGCCCGACCACGCGCCAGGCGTCGGCGTAGTGGTCCCAGCCGGTGTCGTCATGGGCCACGGTCACGTCGAAGCGCCAGGTCTCGCCGGTCCGGGCCGCGGTTGCGCCGACCACGTCGGCCTGGCCGGCGAGCGCGCCGAGCGGCAGGAGGGCAAGGATCAGGGCGGCGCGAAGGGTCATCCGGGGCTCCCGTGGCTGGTGTCCGTTTCTGGTATCTGCGGCGCCGGGCCGGGGCGCAGCTCATGTTTTTGGCGCATGATGTTAACCGCCAATTAACCACACGCCCCCACCTGATGCGAGCCTGTCCCCTCGTGTCGGGAGTGTGCGCCATGCTTGCCCGTGCCCATACGGTCGCGTTTCTCGGCGTCGAGGCCCGCCCGGTCGAGGTGCAATGCGCCATCGCGCCCGGCCTGCCGGCCTTCACCGTCGTGGGGCTGCCCGACAAGGCGGTGTCGGAATCGCGCGAGCGGGTGCGCGCGGCCCTTGCCGCCTGCGGGCTGGCGATGCCGCCGCAGCGGATCACCGTGAACCTGTCGCCCGCCGACCTGCCGAAAGCGGGCTCGCATTTCGACCTGCCGATCGCGATGGCGCTGATGGCGGCGCTCGACCTGATCCCGAAGGACGAGGTGGACGGCGTCCTCGCGCTCGGCGAGCTGTCGCTCGACGGCCGGATCCGCGCGGTGCAGGGCGCGCTGCCGGCCGCGCTGAAGGCGGCCGAGATGGACAAGGGGCTGGTCTGCCCGGCGGGCTCGGGCGCGGAAGCGGCCTGGGTGGGGGGGGCCGAGATCCTGGCGCCCGACAGCCTGATCGCGCTGGTCAACCACTTCCGCGGCACCGCGGTGCTGGTGCCGCCCGAGCCGGGCGCGGTCGCCGCGCGCCGGGCGGGGGCCGACCTGTCGGACGTGAAGGGGCAGGAGGGTGCGCGCCGGGCGCTGGAGGTCGCGGCGGCGGGCAACCACAACATCCTGATGGTGGGGGAGCCGGGGTCGGGCAAGTCGATGCTGGCGGCGCGGCTGACCTCGATCATGCCGCCGCTGACGCCCCGCGAGGCGCTGGAGGTGTCGATCATCCACAGCCTTGCGCTGGAACCCGGCGACGGCGGCATGCTGCGCGAGCGGCCCTACCGCGCGCCGCACCATTCGGCCTCGATGCCGGCGATGATCGGCGGCGGTAGAGCCGCCAAGCCCGGCGAGATCAGCCTGGCGCACCGCGGCGTGCTGTTCCTGGACGAGCTGCCGGAATTCGCGCGCCCGGTGCTGGAAGCCCTGCGCCAGCCGATCGAGACCGGCGAGGCGGTGGTCGCGCGCGCCGAGGCGCATGTGAAATACCCCGCGCGCTTCCTGCTGGCCGGCGCGATGAACCCCTGCCGCTGCGGATACCTGGGCGATGCGGGCCGGGCCTGCTCGCGCGCGCCCAAATGCGGGGCGGATTATCAGGCGCGGCTGTCGGGGCCGCTGATCGACCGCTTCGACATCCGCATCGAGGTGCCGGGGGTCAGCGCCGATGTGCTGGCGCTGCCCGCCCATGCCGACAGCTCGGCCCGCGTGGCGGTGCGGGTGGCGCGGGCGCGCGCGGCGCAGACCGACCGGGCGGGCGGCGCGCCGGTGACGAATGGCGAGCTTGACGGCGAGGCGCTGGACCGCGTGAGCCAACCCGACGACGCCGGGCGCGCGCTGTTGCAGGCGGCGGCGGAGAAACTGCGCCTGTCGGCCCGCGGC
>JAVVFE010000137.1:0-7712 GCA_032251175.1 Thermohalobaculum sp. | reverse complement strand
GGTGATCGCCGGCACCCGCGAGGCCGTGCTGGTCGATGCCCGGCCCGGGGAGTTCTTCACCGGCAAGACCAAGCACAAGCTCGCGTCCTGGGCCGGCACGCTCGCCGGCGCGATGAGCCTGCCGCACGAGACCTTCTTCACCGCGCCGGGCGTGCTGAACGCCGACCCCGAGGCGGTGCGCGCGGCGGCGGTGGCGGCCGGCTGGCAGCCCGGCGGGCCCGAGCTTGTCAGCTTCTGCAACACCGGCCACTGGGCCGCCACCAACTGGTTCGCGCTGAGCGAGATCGCCGGGATCGAGGGCGTCAGGCTCTACCCCGAGAGCATGGTCGGCTGGACCCAGACCCACGCCCAGACGAACTGAGCGGGCCCGGGGCTGGCCTGCGCTGCCCCAGCCCTTCGGCCGGGGTGGCCGTCCGGCGGGGTCACAGCCGGTCGCGCAGCGAATACCAGGTCATCGCGAGCGCCAGCATCGGCGCGCGGAACCAGTCGCCGCCGGGGAAGGCGGGGATCGGCAGGCGCGCCATCACGTCCCACTGCTCCATCTGGCCCGCCACTGCCTCGGCGGCGATGCGCCCGCCCATCGTCGCCATGTGGATGCCCGAGCCCGACCAGCCGGAGATGGCGAGGGTCTGCGCATCCAGCCGCTGGAACGCCGGCATCCGCGGCGCGGTGATGGCGAGCGTGCCGCCCCAGGCGTGGGTGAGCTTGACGTCGCCAAGCTGGGGAAAAATTTCCAGCATCTTCGCGCGCACCAGCGCCGCGATGTCGGCGGGGAAGCGCGCGCCGTAGCTCTCGCCCCCGCCCCACAGCAGCCGGTGGTCGGGGGTCATGCGGTAGTAGTTGAGCACGAACCTGGTGTCGGCGACGCAGAAACCGCCCTTGATGATCGCGCGCGCCCGGGTCTCGCCCAGCGTTTCCGTCACGGCGATGAAGTTGTTGATCGGCATCGAGCGCGCCTGCACCGCCGGCACCAGCCCGTCGAGATAGCCGTTCATCGCCAGGATGACGTGGTCGGCGGCCACCGCACCCTGGGCGGTCTCGACCCGGCCCGGGGTTACGCGGGTCGCGCGGCTCTGCTCGAAGATGCGCGCGCCGGCGTCCGTCGCGGCGCGGCCCAGCCCCAGCGCGAGGCGGAGCGGGTGGAGATGGGCGTAGAGCCCCTCGTGCAGCCCGCCGTGATAGCGTTGGGTGCCGAGCCAGTCAGTCATCGCCTCCCGCGGGATCACGCGCAGGTCGTCGCGGCCGTAATGGCGGGCGACGTGGTCGGCATACTCCGTCATCTCGGCGGCATGGGCGGGCTTCCACGCGGCCTCCATGCCGCCGTCGGTCAGGTCGCAGTCGATGGCATGGCGGGCGATCAGGTCGCGCACCAGCCGGTTGGCCGACAGCGCGATGTCCCAGACCTTGCGGGCGTCGTCGCGGCCGACCTTGGCCTCGTAGACGCGGATGTCGGCGCGCGGCCCGGTGCCAAGCTGGCCGCCATTGCGGCCCGAGGCGCCCCAGCCGATGCGGTTGGCCTCGATCAGCGCGACCGAAAACCCGCGTTCGGCCAGGTGCAGCGCCGCCGACAGCCCGGCATAGCCGCCGCCGACGACGCAGACATCGGCGCGCACCTCGCCCGCCAGCGGCGGGTGGTCGGGCATGTCCCCGGCGGTCGCGGCATACCAGCTTGGCGGGTGCTGCCCGGGCCGGTCGTTGGCGGTCAGGTATCCGGCCATGGCACGGCCCTCAGAGGGCGCCCTCGCGGGTCAGCGCGTCGGCGAGGTCGTCGAGCGTCTTGCGCGCGCGCGCCACCAGCTCGTCGCAGTCCTCGCGGCTGATCACCAGCGGCGGCGCGATCACCATGGTGTCGCCGACCGCGCGCATCACCAGGCCGTTGCCGACCGAGAGGTCGCGGCAGCGCGTGCCGGTGCTGCCGGGGTTGGCGAAGCGTTCCATCGGCTCCTTGCGGCGCACGATCTCGACCGCGCCGATCAGGCCGCGCATGCGGGTCTCGCCGACCAGCGGGTGGTCGGCCAGCGTCGCCCATTTGCGCTGGAGATAGGGGCCGATGTCGTCGCGGACGCGCTCGACCAGCTTTTCCTCGCGCATGATGCGCAGGTTCGCAAGGCCGGCGGCGCAGGCGGCGGGGTGCCCGGAATAGGTATAGCCGTGGTAGAACTCGCCCGCCTTGGCCATCACGACGTCCGCCACGCGGTCCGAGATGAACACGCCGCCCATCGGGATGTAGCCCGAGGTCATCGCCTTGGCGATCGACATCAGGTCCGGCTTGATCTGGAACGTGTCCGAGCCGAACCAGTTGCCGGTGCGCCCGAAGCCGCAGATCACCTCGTCGGCCACCAGCAGGATGTCGTGCTCGCGGCAGATGCGGCTGATTTCCGGCCAGTAGCTCTCGGGCGGGATGATGACGCCGCCGGCGCCCTGGATCGGCTCGGCGATGAAGGCGGCGATGGTGTCGGCGCCGATCTCGAGGATCTTGGCCTCCAGTTCGCGGGCGCGGGCGCGGCCGAACTCCTCGGGCGTCATGCCGGTCGCCTTGCCCTCGCCGAACCAGTAGGGCTGGCCGATGTGGTGGATGCCCTCGATCGGCAGGCCCGACTGGCTGTGCATCGCCGCCATGCCGCCGAACGACGCGCCCACCACGGTCGAGCCGTGATAGCCGTTTCGGCGCGCGATGAACTGCTTCTTGCCGGGCTTGCCCATGCAGTCCCAGTAGACGCGGGCGAGGCGGAACACCGTGTCGTTCGATTCCGAGCCGGAATTGGTGAAGAACACCCGGTTCATGTGCGCGGGCGCCACCGCGGTGACGGCCTCGGCGAATTCGGCCGCCGCCGGGTGGGTGCACTGGAAGAAGGTGTTGTAGTAGGGCAGGTCGTGGAGCTGGCGGGTCACCGCCTCGACGATCTCCGACCGCCCGTAGCCGACCGCGACGCACCACAGCCCGGCCATGCCGTCGAGGATGCGGTTGCCCTCCGAGTCGCGCAGCCAGACGCCCTCGGCCCCGGTGAAGACCCGCGCCCCCTTGGCGTTCAGCTCGGCCGTGTCGGTGAACGGGTGCCAGTGGTGGGCCGCGTCCATCGCGCGATACTCGGCGGTCGAGCGCAGGTTGAGGGGCGCGGTCATCGGGTTACCTCCGGTCGGGGCGGGATTCGGGTTGCGGGCATTTTGTGATCACAAACGCCACGAGTCAAGCCGTGGCCTCGCGCACCAGTGCCGCGCCCTGCTCGACGTCCGAGCGGATGGCTGAGGCCAGCGCCGCCGCGTCGCGGGCGGCCAGCGCGTCGAGCGCCGCCTCGTGGTAGTCGACCAGCGCGCCGGTGCCGATCCGGCCATAGACCCGGCGCATCACCGGCGAGGTCTGCAGCCAGACGCTTTCCACCAGCGCCATCAGCGCCGGCGCCTGCGCCCGGGCATAGAGCGCGGCGTGGAAGGCGTTGTTGGCGCGGACATAGCCGCCCGCGTCGCCAGCGGCCAGCCGGTCCTCGACCCGGTCGTCGAGGGCGCGGAGGTCGGCAATCAGCGCCTTGTCGGCCCGCGGCAGGGCGCGAAGCGCGAGTTCTGGCTCCAGCAGCGAGCGGGCGCGGAACAACTCGTCGAGCGCGGCCGCATCCGGCAGCGGCACCTGCACCCGGCCGGTGTCGGTCATCATCAGCGCCCGTTCCGCCACCAGCCGGCGCACCGCCTCGCGCGCCGGGGTCATCGACACGCCCAACCCCTCGGCCACGCCGCGCAGCGTGAGCGAGGCACCGGGGGCCAGCGCGCCGTCGAGGATCTGGGCCCTGAGCGCGCGGTAGACCGCCTCGTGCGCCGGAACCTGTCCGTCCAGTCGGGGAGCGTTCATCGGCCTCCTCGCCGCTTGATCTTCGCGCCACTTTGTGATCACAATCCGCGCCAAAGTCAAATGGCAGGTGCCCCGATGTCCGACCCATACCGCAAGGATCACGCCTTCCTCGCCGACGATGCGAAGGCGGTCACCCATGACGAGCTGATGTATGCAGGCGCGCTCAGCTTCTGCCGCCGGCGCTATGCGCGCGATCTTGCAGGGGTCGATGTCGCGGTGATGGGCGTGCCGTTCGACACCTCGGTGACCAACCGCCCCGGCTGCCGGTTCGGGCCGCGCGCGGTGCGGGCGGCGTCCTCCCAGCTTGCCTGGAGCCGGGCCTGGCCCTCGGCCTTCGATCCGTTCGAGCGGCTGGCGGTCGTCGATTGGGGCGATGTGGCCTGGGACCCGGGCTATCCCGCCGAGGTGCCCGCCGCGATCGAGGCGGCGATCTCCCATGTCATCGGGCAGGGCGCGGCGGCGCTGCTGATCGGCGGCGACCATTTCACCACCTACCCGTCGCTGAGGGCGCACGCGGCCAAACACGGCGCGCCCCTGTCGCTGATCCAGTTCGACGCGCATTCCGACACCTGGGGCGCTGACGAGTCCGGCCGGATCGACCACGGCACGATGTTCCGCCGCGCCGCCGAGGAGGGGATCCTCGACCCCGCCCGCTCGATCCAGATCGGGCTCAGGACCACCAATGACGAGCCGATGGGCTTCCACATCCGGGACGCCAACTGGGTGCATCGCCACCCGCCCGAGGCCATTGCGGACGAAATCCGCAAGGTGGTGGGCGACCGGCCCTGCTACCTGACCTTCGACATCGACTGCCTCGACCCGTCCTGCGCGCCCGGCACCGGCACGCCGGTCTGCGGCGGCCTGTCGGTCTGGCAGGCGAAGGAGGCGCTGCGCGCGCTGGGCGGCATCAATCTTGTCGGCATGGACGTGGTCGAGGTCGCGCCCGCCTACGACCATGCCGAGATCACCGCGCTCGCGGGCGCGACACTGGCGCTGGAGTTGCTGTGTCTCTATGCGCGCACCCGAGGGATATCATGACGTTCGCCGAACACCTCGCCGCCTTCCGTGCCGAATTTCCGCAGATCGAGGTGGCCGAGGTCTATGTCACCGACCTGAACGGCATCCCGCGCGGCAAGCTGGTGCCGATCGACATGCTGGAAAAGCTCGCCGACGGCGGCATGAAGCTGCCGATCTCGACGCTGGGGCTGGATATCTTCGGCGCCGACGTGCCGAAGAACGCCATCGCGCTCGAGGTGGGCGACCCCGACGGCATCCTGCGCCCCCTGCCCGAGACGCTGGCGCCGATGCTGTGGGCCAAGCGCCCGACCGCGCAGATGCAGTGCATGATGCTCAACGAGACCGGCGAGGCGGTCTGCGACTACGACCCGCGCGGCGTGCTGGCGCGCGTGGTCGAGAAGGCGCATGCGATGGGCCTGACGCCGGTGATGGCGCTGGAACTGGAATTCTACCTGATCGACCCCGAATTGCCGCTGCCGCCGAAGAACCCGGTGGCGGGCGGGCGGCTGAGCCGCGCGCAGCTCTACGACATGTCGGTGATCCGCGCCTTCGAGCCGGTGCTGTCCGAGATCACCGAGGCAGCCCAGGCGCTGGGCGCGCCGGCCGAGACCGCGATCTGCGAATTCGGCGCCGGCCAGTTCGAGCTGAACCTGCGCCATGTCGAGGATGCGCTGGAAGCCTGCGACCACATGGTGGCGCTGAAGCGCGCGATCCGCGGCGTCGCGCGCTCGCAGGGGATGGACGCGACCTTCATGCCCAAGCCGTTCGGCGAGATGGCGGGCTCGGGCCAGCACATCCACCTCAGCCTCTTGGACGCGGCCGGGCACAACATCTTCGACAGCGGCACCAGGGCGCCGAACGAGAAGGTATGCCAGGCGGTGGCGGGGATGCTCGACAGCATGGCCGACACGATGCTGCTGTATGCGCCGCACCACAACAGCTATCGCCGCCTGCTGCCGGGGTCCTATGCGCCGGTGGTCGCGGCCTGGGGCATCGACAACCGCGGCGTGGCGGTGCGGGTGCCGGAAACCTCGGGCAAGGGCGCGCGGATCGAGCACCGGGTGTCGGGCTCGGACGCCAACGCCTACCTGTTCGCGGCCGCGGTGCTGGCCGGCGCGCTCGACGGGCTCGAACGCGGGCTGGTGCCGCCCGATCCCATCTTCGGCGAGGCGAACGAGGACCATGCCGAGCTGCTGCCGATCTCCTGGGCGATGGCCGAGCAGGCGCTCTCAGCCTCGGATTTCGTCGAGAAATGGCTGGGGTCCGAGTTCCAGCGCATCTACGGCGCGATCAAGCGGCAGGAGCGGTCGACCCTGATGGGCCGCGTCTCGGACGTCGAATACGACGCCTATCTGCGCACGGTCTGAGCCGCGCGCTGCGGTGTTTTCGGATCGACCTGGCCATGAGCCGGGCTGATCCGACCCTGCCCCGGTTGCGGCGGCCGCATGCATCAAGCCGGGCGATTGCGTGACATGGCCGGCGTCGCTGGCGTGGCGCCGCGGGGCTGGCCGGTCACGATCGATCACGTCCGCCTGTTTCGGGCGACGGTGTCCGGTGTGCCAGGCGTTCTCCGGCAACAGGCATGTTGCAGCATCGGAGGACGGCCATGCGACCCCACCGGCTTCTCAAGCTTGCCGCCGTCGTGGCGCTCGGGCTTGTGGTCAGCGGCTGCCATCACTACGGCTATGGCGGCTACAGTGGCTATGGCGGCCACGGCTATGCCCCCTATTCCTACGGCGGGCATTACGGCAAGCGCCACGGCGGCCACTATCGCGGCTATTACGGCGGCCATTATCGGTACTGACGGCGACATCGGCATGGGCGGCGGCCGGCGCCGCGCCCGCGTCGGTGGGCGCCGAGCGGAAGCCCCCCATTGGCCGCGGATCGCCGCGGCCGGGCGATGCCCGGGGTCGATGCCGGTCCACAGGGGTGGCGCCAGCCGGTGGGGGCGACGCTGCGGCCGGTGGATCGCTGGCTGATGCGCCGGTTGCGCCGCGCCTCACCCCGGCCCGAACAGCCGCTCGATCTCGCCGAACACGTCATCCATCAGGCCGCTCGTCGCCTCCCGCCCGGTGAAGTGCAGGCACCACCCGTCCCGCGTCATCTCGCGGCGGATGGTCAGCCCCTCGCGGGGGCGCGCCAGCCGGCGGGGGCGGTCGGGGCGGGTCGCGGGGGTGGCGCGGGTGCGCCGGTGTTCGGCTTCGGCGAGGATGGGGAGCACGACCTCCCACTGGTCCTCGGGCGCGGCGCGGGAGGAATGTTCCAGCGCGGTGCGGATCAGTTCGGCCCAGCCGGCATTGACCGCGGCGGCGAGGCGCAGGCACTGGCGCAGGCTCAGGCGCTCGGGGGCGCTCAGCGTGCCTTCGAGCGCCTCGGCGAGGTGGGCGAGGCTGCGCAGGCGCGAGCGTTTGGCGGCGCTGGCGGCGGGGAACAGGCGGGTGACGGCGTCCTCGATGGTGGCAAAGACGCCCTGCTCGCGGGCCAGCCAGGCGATGCGGCCCTGCTCCCACGGGCTGAGGGGGGCGCGGATCTCGTTCTCCTCGACCATGGCGGCCAGCGTCTCGGCCATCGGGGCGGGGGCGCGCAGGAAGGCGGGGATGGCGGCGTAGCGGGGCTCGGCCGTCAGGGCGTGCAGCGCGCGCATGGCGTGGAGGCGCCTGAGCCCCGAGATCAGGCCAAAGCGGTGCGGCGGGCGCGGGTCGGGCAGGGCGAAAAGCTCGACCGGCATGCGCAGGCCGCTGGCGGCGATCGAGTGGCGCAGCTCGGCCAGCGCCTCGGCATCGAGGCCCGAGCGGTCGCGGGTGAGGGCGGTGTCATCGATCTCGGCCAGCGGGATCAGGCGGACGGGGGCAGG
>JAVVFE010000136.1:0-7712 GCA_032251175.1 Thermohalobaculum sp. | reverse complement strand
TTTGCAGCGCGAAGGCGGTGGCCGACCAGCCGAGGATGAAGATCGGCAGCCAGGCGCGCGACACGAAGTCCTGGAACTTGCCCCAGCTCCACGCCGCATCGCGGTATTCCTTGGAGAACAGCCCCGTCAGCGAGTCGCCGAACAGCACGGTCGAGACCAGCATGATGATCAGCGCGAGCAGGAAGTTCGGCAGCGCGAGGCCGAGATAGCTGGTGAACCTGAGCGAATTGTTGACCACCGCATTGTTGGTGCTGGCCGAGTAGATCCCCACCGGCACCGCGATCAGGTAGGCGAGGATCAGCGCCGCCATGCAGATGCCGAGCGAGATCCAGAACTTGTCGGCAAGAAGCTGGTTGATGTCGAGCCGCAGGATGCAACTGTCGCCGAACTCGCCATGGATGAACACGTCGCCGACCCAGTCGCCCCAGCGTTCCACGAACGGGCGGTCGAGCCCGAGGCGCCGTTCCTCGGCCTGGATGTCGTCGATGGTGATCTGCGCGCCCTGGGTGTTCTTGAAGGCGAGGTAGCGCTCGGCGCAGGAGCCGGGGACCAGCTCCATCAGCGTGAAGACGATGAGCGAGACGGTCAGCAGCGTCACCAGCGCCATGAAGGCGCGGGTCAGCGTGAACTGGATGAACTGGAGCATGGGGCGCTCGTCTCGCTCTGGTCCGCACGCAGATACCGGTGGGGGCGGGCAGGCGATGCCCGCCCCCTGATCAGGTCGTGAGCCGCAGGCTCACTCCTCGAGATACCACTGGTGCGCCCGGTAGGGGAACGTGCGGTAATACTCGTATGACGCGGTCTTGAATTCGGGGAAGTTCTTGACCTTGTTGCTGTGGTAGATCGGGTCGGGCGTCAGCGCCGTGCCGATGAACAACAGGTTCGCGGTCATGTTCTCGACCAGTCGCGCGCCCAGCGCCTTGAACTCGTCGGTGCCCGCTGGAGTGGACTGGAACGCGTTGATGTCGGCGATGAGCTGCTTGACGTAGTCGGGCGGCTCGACCCCCTTGGCGCCCTTCGAGTCGACCCACTCGGCCCAGAGCATGCCGACGCGATGGGCGAAGTAGTTCTCGAACGGCGGCACCCACAGCTCGTTGTTGCCGAGGATGATGCCGAGCGGCTGGCCCTTTTCCCACAGCCCGACGTCGAGCTGGTTTGAGGACTGCGCCGAGCGGTATTCGTCGGGCGTGACTTCCTTGACGGTGGTCTTGATGCCGACCTCGGCCCAGTGCTGGCCGACCAGTTCGACCACCTGGCCGGCGATGCCCTGGGTCGCGAACTGCAGGTTCAGCACCAGCGGCTCGCCGTTCGGCAGGTCGCGGAAGCCGTCGCCGTTCTTGTCGACCAGGCCGACCTCGTCGAGCAGAGTCTTGGCGGCGGCCGGGTCATGTTCGGTGGCGAAGGTCAGCCACTTGGGATCGACGAATTCGGGCGCGGGCGAGAAGCCGATATACTGCTGGATCTTGCCCTCGCCGAAATAGGCGACCTGGTTGAGTTCCTCGCGGTTGATGGCGATCGACATCGCCTTGCGGAAGCGCAGGTCGTCGAACACGGCGCGCTTGGCGAGGTCTTCGGAGGTGGTGTTGAACGAGATCGCGTGCATCGCGATCTTGGGCTTGAGCTGGATCGCGTAGTTGCCGTTCTCCTGGTTCTCGAGCAGCAGCGGCGCGTCCGAGAGCTGGAGCGACTGGGTCTTGTAGTCGACCTCGCCGTTCACGAGCTTGAGCAGGCGCACCTCCTTGTCGTTGGCGTAGACCTCGTCCTGCTCGTTGATGTAGGGGAGCTGGTTGCCGGCGGTGTCGACCATGAAGAAGTAGGGGTTGGCGACGTAGTGGCGCCCCTCGGTGGTCTCGCGCACGAGGAAGTGGCTCTCGAGCGTGGGCACCGCGTCGGCCGGCATCTTCGCCACCCTGTCGGGCGCGTTCAGCAGCGGCGAGGGCGTGTCGGTCCAGTCGGAATTGCCGAAATAGGCCTTGATCACGTCATAGCCGGTCTCGAAGCCCAGGCTCTGCGCCAGCTTGTCGGCGTCCGGGTTCACGTCGGGGTGGAACTGGCCGAGGAAGTGCCTGGGCTGGAAGCCCTGCGCGAAGCTGGTGGCGAAGTGGGCGATCAGGCCGGGCTTGGGCGCCGGCAGCTTGAACACCACGGTCTGGGGGTCGACCACCTCGACCGTCATCCGCTCGCCGCCGACCAGGACGTAGTCCTTGGGCTTCTCGTTCACCTTGGGATCGAGGGCGAGGTTGTCATACCAGAACTTGACGTCCTCGGCGGTGAAGGGGGCGCCGTCGGACCACTTGTGGCCCTTGCGCAGGAAGAAGGTCAGCTCGGTGTAGTCGGCGTTCCATGACCAGTCGCGGGCGACGTTGGGGACGATGGTCTCGAGGTCGTCCGAGTAGCGCACGAGGTTGACGTGGCGGGTCGAGAGGAAATCGGAAGTGCCGGCCTCGGTCGCGTTCGAGAGCGCGTCGAGCGTGCCGCCGTATTTCCCGATCGAGGAATAGGGCGCGACCACCAGCGGCTCCTCGGGCAGGCGCTGGGCGAGGGGGGGCAGCGGCGGGTTGGCGCGGATCATGCCGTTGAGCGCGCCGATCGCCGGGTTCTCGCTGAACGCGAGCGTGCAGTTCGCCAGCGTCTGGAACTCCGACAGATCGTATTGCTGGGGGTATTTGCCGGCCGCGACACCCTTCATGTCCGCGACCGTGACGGGGGGGCAGGCGGCCTGGGCTGCTGCGGCGAGCAAGCTGAAGGCCGCACCGGCCAGCAGTCGTGTCCTCGTTCGTCTTGTCATGTCGACCTCCGTGTTGCTGTTCTGCCCCATGGGTATGCCCGGGTGTTTTCGACTTTTTTCGCCGTTCTTGTTGACACTTTTTTGACGATGGGTTGGACCTCGCCGAGGATGTTGTCGAACCGCGCGAACACAAGTCAAGCGATCCGGCGGCGGGTTTGCCAGACGGCGGGCGATTATCCGCGAAACTGGACCAAAACCGCGCGGCGCCGGCTGTGTGCGGGGGGCGCCCATGCGGGCGATTCGCGGGCGGGCCCCGCTCAGTCGCGCGCCGAGACCTGGTAGCTCGAGCGCGCCAGCCATTCGGGCGAGACCTCGACCCCCCAGCCGGGCGCGTCGCCGACCTGTGCTGCACCGTTCTCGATGGCGTAGGGCGAGGTGACGAACAGCCCCTCCTGCCACGGGTAGTAATCCGTCCCCTCGATCGAGAATTCGAGGTATTTGCCGGCGTTGGGGATGGCGCGCAGCAGGTGCATGGTGAACAGCGTCACCATCGACAGGTTGGCGCAATGCGGCGTGACCGGCAGGCCCGCGGCCGCGGCCATGCGCGCCACCCGCAGGGTCCGGGCGATGCCGCCCAGATACAGGATGTCGGGCTGCACGATGTCGACCGCGCGCATGTCGATCATCCGGCGCCAGATCGTCAGGTCGCAGTCCTGCTCGCCCCCCGTGACGTCGATGTCGAGCGCGTCGGCGACCGCCTTGGTCTGCTCCAGTTCCCAGTAGGGGCAGGGCTCCTCGTAATGGCAGAAGCCCTCGGCCTCGAGCATGCGGCCGACCTCGATGGCGCGGGGCGGGCTGTAGCAACTGTTGGCGTCGATCAGCAGGTCGGCATCGGGGCCCAGCGCGCGGCGCATCCCGGGGATGATCGCTTCGGTCCGGCCCGGCCATTCATCGCGGTCGCGCCCGACCTCGGCGCCGGCGCGGACCTTGAAGGCGGTGAAGCCGTGCTCGCCGGCGAGGCGCTTCAGCCGCTCGCCCTCGGCCGCGGGCGTGATGTCGCGCTTCATCGACGAGGCATAGGCCCGGATCGGCCCCGGCGTGCCGCCCAGCAGTTCGACCACCGGCTTGCCCGCCACCTTGCCGCGCAGGTCCCACAGCGCGGTGTCGAAGCCCGCCATCGCGCGGCGCAGATACGAGCCCGGGAACTTGTGCTCGCGCTCGGTCACGAGGTCCATGAGGTCGTCGAGGTCGGTGGTGTCCTGCCCCAGCGTCCAGGGCGCGACCTGGCGGTGCAGCACCGCGCAGGTGATGTCGGAATTGTAGGTCGACACCTGCCCCCAGCCCTGCGCGCCATCTTCGGCGGTGACGCGGACGAAGCCGACGAAGCGGGTGCAGAACGTCTCGATGCTGCGGATCTTCATGGTGCCTCCCCCGCGGTGCCTGCCGCGCAGGCGAGCATATCGGCGCCGGCTGCGCCCGCCACGCACCGACATGCCGGTGTCGGGCGTGGCGCGGGGCGGGCGGTGGCCGGCCGCACCCGCAGCGTGGTGCGCCTCAGCCGTCCTTGCGGATGGTGGCGTTGGTGGGATCGTAGGGGCTTTCCTCGACCACCTCGGCGTCCCACAGCTCGCGCAGCATCCGCACCTTGAGCTTCTGGCCGACCGTGGCGAAGCCGGGCTCGACATAGGCGATGCCGATCTGCTTGCCGAACGCGACCGAGTATCCGCCCGAGGTGAGCCGCCCCACCTTGCGCCCGTCGGCCAGCAGCGCCTCCTTGCCCCAGGGGTCGGTGTCGGCGGGGCCGTCGATCAGCACCGTGACGCAGGCCGCGCGGATGCCGACAGCCTCCATCGCCGCCTTGCCGCGGAAGTCCTTGTCCATGTCGACGAAGCGGTGCAGCCCCGACTCGAGCGGCGTGGCGTCGCGCCCGAGGTCCGAGCCGAACGCGCGGTAGGACTTCTCCTGCCGCAGCCAGTTCATCGAGCGCGCGCCGCACAGCCTCAGCCCATGCGGCTCGCCCGCCGCCATCAGCCGGTCGAACAGGTAGTTCTGCATCTCGATCGGGTGGTGCAGCTCCCAGCCCAGCTCGCCCACATAGGCCACGCGGATCGCCAGCGTCGGGCACATGCCAAGGTCGATGGTCCTGGCCGACAGCCACGGGAACCGCTTGTTCGACAGTGCGGTGGCGGGGTCGGCATCGACCACCAGCGGGCGCAGCACCTCGCGCGTCTTCGGCCCCGCGATGGCGAACACGCCCCACTGGGTCGAGACGTCGTGGACCTCGATCCAGCCGAATTCGGCGCGCTTGCGGGCGGCTTCCTTGACCAGATAGTCGTGGTCATAAGCCTGCGCGGCGCCGGCGGTGACGCAGTAGTATTCATCGTCGGCCAGCCGCACGATGGTCAGTTCCGTGCGCACGGTGCCGGCGTCGGTCAGCGCGTAGGTCAGGTTGATGCGCCCCACCTTGGGCAGCCGGTTGCAGGTCAGCCAGTCGAGGAAGGCGGTCGCGCCCGGCCCCTTGATCATGTGCTTGGTGAAGGCGGTGGCATCGAACAGGCCCACGCCGTCGCGCACCGCCCGCGCCTCGGCTTCCGCGAATTTCCACCAGCCGCCGCGGCGGAAGCTGCGCGAGGCGTGGTCGTCGAACTCGGGGGTGTCGGCGAAGTAGATCGGCCGCTCCCAGCCGTTCACCTGCCCGAACTGGGCATTACGGGCCTTCATGCGGTCGTAGCAGGGCGCGGTTCGCAGCGGCCGGGCGGCTTCGCGCTCCTCGTCGGGGTGGTGCAGGATGAAGACGTGCTCGTAGCACTCCTCGTTCTTCTTCTGCGCATACTCGCGGTTGACCCAGGCGCCGTAGCGGCGGGGGTCGAGCGCCCACATGTCGATCTCGGCCTCGCCCTCGGTCATCACCTGCGCGAGGTAGTGGCCGGTGCCGCCGGCCGCCGTGATGCCGAACGAGAAGCCTTCGGCGAACCAGAAATTGTCCACCCCCGGCGCCGGGCCGACCAGCGGGTTGCCGTCGGGCGTGTAGCAGATCGGGCCGTTGAAATCGTCCTTCAGGCCCACGCTCTCCGAACTGGGCAAGCGGTGGAGCATCGACATGTATTCGGTCTCGATGCGCTCGAGGTCGAGCGGGAACAGGTCGGCGCGGAAGCTGTCGGGCACGCCGAACTTGAAGCAGGCTGGCGCATTGCGCTCGTAGGGCCCGAGGATCCAGCCGCCGCGCTCCTCGCGCACATACCACTTGGCGTCGGCGTCGCGCAGCACGGGGTGTTCGGGGTGCGACTTGCGCCACTCGACCAGCGCGGGGTCGGGCTCGGTCACGATATACTGGTGTTCGACCGGCATGGCCGGGATATACGCGCCGATCATCGCCGCGGTGCGCTGGGCGTGGTTGCCGGTGGCGGTGACGACATGCTCGGCGCGGATCTCGAAGGGCTGGTCGGTCGGCACCAGGTTGCCGCCCCGCTCGCCCATGATGCGGCCGCGCACGACCCACTCGCCCGCCTCGCGGTGGAAGCTGTCGACCTGCGCCTTGCGGACGATCTCGACGCCGCGCTGGCGGGCGCCCTTGGCCATCGCCTGCGTCACGTCGGCGGGGTTGATGTAGCCGTCGGTCGGGTGGAAGATCGCGCCTTTCAGGTCATCGGTGCGCAGCAGCGGCCAGCGGTCGGCGATCTGGGCGGGGGTCAGCCACTCGAACGGGATGCCGACGCATTCGGCGTTCGAGGCGTAGAGCATGTATTCGTCCATGCGCGCCTGGGTCTGCGCCATGCGCAGGTTGCCGACGACGCTGAACCCGGCGTTCAGCCCGGTCTCGGCCTCGAGCGTCTTGTAGAACTTCACCGAATAGTCGTGGATGTGGCTGGTCGCGTAGCTCATGTTGAAGAGCGGCAGCAAGCCGGCCGCGTGCCAGGTCGAGCCCGAGGTCAGCTCGTCGCGCTCCAGCAGCACGGTGTCGGTCCAGCCGGCCTTGGCCAGGTGATAGGCGATCGAACAGCCGACGGCACCGCCGCCCACCACCACCGCCCGCGCATGCGTTCTCATCGCCCGTCCCTCCCGGCCCACGCTCAATCGTGCGCGACCATGGCGGATCGGCGCGCGGCGGGCTTGGGGGGATGCGACGCGGCGCAGGAGGTTTCCGACCTCGGGCCCCACCGCGCCGTCCCAGCCGCCGACCGCGGGCCCGCGTCCTTGCTGCCGGCGCGTGGCGGCGCGCCTGGCCCGCCGTCACGCCCGTGCGCTCAGGGCAACGCGCTCTGGATAACCTGCTCTGGGCAGCGCGCTCAGGGCAACGTGCTCAGGGCAGCGCGTGGTAGATCACCGTGTCGATGCGGTCCGACGGGCCCAGCTCGACCAGGTGCCGGCCCACCGCCACCCAGCGCGCGCCGGGGGTGATCTGCGGCAGCTTGCCGGCGATCCTGTCGGGCAGCGGCCGGGCGGGTGCTGCGGCCGGCAGCGTGTTGCCGGGCACGATCTGGTCGTCGATCTCGGGCGGCAGGCCGCTGCCGGTATTGACGACGGCGGTGCGGCCAAAGGTCTGCTCGATGATGGCGACGATCTGGCGTTCCTGGTCGACCTTCGCGGCGGCCTGGTCGACCAGCAGGCGGTCGTCCAGCGTGGTCTGCGCAAGCGATGCGCCGGGTGCCGCGAGCAGCCCGAGCGCGACAGCGGTGGACAGGGTGCGGAAAAGTGCAGTGTTCATGACGAACCTCGTTTCTTGCAATGCGGTAGCCTCACGGCGCCTGCCAGAACCAACCAACCGGCGGGTGGGCCGGCTCCCCCGGGGATCCTGCGGCCGCCGCCGCGCCTGCCATTGCCGGGCGGCACCGGCAGCGCCGGGCCCACCCGCGCTATATAGGGTTTGTGGCGCCCGGCCGGTATCCCCCCACGCCGTTGCAGGCGCGCGTCGCCGCAGCGGCGGATGCGCCCCGCTCAGGCCGGGTCCTTGTGGACGATCACCTCGGCGCGCGGGAACGCCTCG
>JAVVFE010000135.1:0-7728 GCA_032251175.1 Thermohalobaculum sp. | reverse complement strand
CTGGCCTCGGCGCTGGCGATGGACAAGGAACGCACCAAGGCGGTCTACGCCGCGCATGGCCTGCCGGTCGCCGAGGGGCGCCTCGTGCCGCGCGAGGAGATCGCAGCCGGCCACCCGATGGCGCCGCCCTATGTCGTGAAGCCCTATAACGAGGGCTCGTCGGTCGGCGTCTACATCGTGCACGAAAGCGCGAACGGCCCCGCCCGGCTGGAACCCGGCGCGCCGCCGGTGATGCTGGTGGAACGCTTCGTGCCGGGGCGGGAGCTGACCGTCTCGGTGATGGGGGACCGCGCGCTGGCGGTCACCGACATCGTCACCTCGGGCTGGTACGACTACCACGCGAAATACGCCCCCGGCGGCTCGCGCCATGTGATCCCCGCCGAGATCCCGGCCGCGATCGAGGCCGCCTGCCTCGCCCACGCCGTCACCGCCCACCGCGCGCTCGGCTGCCGCGGCCTCAGCCGCACCGATTTCCGCTGGGACGAGGCACGCGGTCTCGCCGGGCTGGTGCTGCTCGAGACCAACACCCAGCCCGGCATGACGCCCACCTCGCTCGCGCCCGAGCAGGCGGCGCATCGCGGGGTCAGCTTCGAGGACCTCTGCGACTGGCTGGTGAGGGACGCCTCATGCGGGCGGTGAGGGACGAGGCCGAACGCGCCGCCCCCACCGCGCCGCGCACCGGGCCCGGCCCATCGCGGCTCCGCTATCGCCTGCACCGGGTCTGGGCCAAGCCGGCCGTGCGCGGCCTGGTCGGGGTCTACCTGCCGATGGCGCTGATCGGGTTGATCGGCTGGCGCGTGGTGTCAGACGACGACCTGCGCCGGCTGGCCGAGACCCGCCTCGCCGCCGCCTGGGAGACGCTGGCCGCCCGCCCGGAATTCGCCCTCAAGGGCATCGAGATCGCCGGCGGGTCCGAGGCGCTGCGCGCCCGCGCCCATGCCGCGATCGGGCTGGGCGCGGGGGTCTCGTCGCTCGCCGTCGACGTCGCCGCGATCCGCGCCCGGATCGAGGCGCTCGACGCGATCCGCGCGGCTTCGGTTCAGCTCGACCCCCAGGGCATCCTGCGCGTCGAGATCGACGCCCGCGAGGCGGTGGCGCTCTACCGCGCCGCGCCCGATACGCTGGTGCTGATCGACGCCGACGGCGTGCGCATCGGCCATGTCGCGCGGCGCGCCTTGCATCCCCGGCTTCCCCTGATCCTCGGCGAGGGGGGTGAGCGCGCCGTCCATGAGGTTCTGTCCCTGATGGACGGCGCGCCTGATCTCGTCCCCCGCATCCGCGCCTTCGTGCGCGTCGGCCAGCGGCGCTGGGACATCGTGCTCGAGGACGACCGCCTGATCCTGCTGCCGGCCGAGGCGCCGGGCCGGGCGCTCGCCCGGGTGATGGCGCTGCACTACGGCGAGGAACTGCTCGACCGCGACCTCGCGGTGATCGACATGCGGGTGCCCGAGCGCCCGACCCTGCGCCTCACCCCCCAGGGGGTCGAGGCCTATCGGTTGCGTCAAGCTGTTGTTGCGGAAGGCGGGAAGGACACATGAACTTCGCCCAGACCGAGATGTTCCGCGCCATGCGTTCGCGTTTGCAGACTGCCATCAAGCGTGGCCGGATCGGCGTGATCGACATCGGCTCCTCGAAGATCACCTGCCTGGTGCTCCGGCTCGACCCAAGCCGGCTTGCCGAGGCGCGCGGGACCGACCAGCTCGGCACCTCGCTGTTCGGCGCGATCGAGGTGGTGGGCGCGCGCACCGTGCAGTCGCGCGGCGTGAAGCGCGGCGAGATTGTCGACATGGACGAGGCCGCCCGCGCCATCCGCCTCGCGCTGCTGACCGCCGAGAAGATGGCGGCGCCGCGCGTCGAGCGGGTCGACCAGGTGATCGTGAGCTTCTCGGGCGGCCGCCCGCAAAGCTTCTCGACCGTGGGCGAGACCGAGACCGAAACCGGCCAGGTGAGCGAGCGCGACATCTCGGCCGCGCTGGCCGAGGCCCCCGAGCCCCCCCTGGGCGAGGGCCGCCAGGTCCTGCACGCCCAGCCGGTCGAGATCACGCTGGACCACCAGTCGGGCATCACCGACCCGCGCGGCATGACCGGGCGCAACCTCTCGATCGCGGTGCATGTGATGACCGTCGCGGCCCGCCCGCTCGCGAACCTGATGGAATGCGTGCGCCGCTGCGACCTCGACCTCGCCGGCGTGGTCAACAGCGCCTATGCCGCCAGCCTCTCGGCGTTGGTCGAGGACGAGCAGCGCACCGGCGCCGTCTGCATCGACATGGGGGGCGGCTCGACCGCCTTCTCGGTGTTCCTGCGCGATCACCTGATCTGCGTCGACCAGATCCGCTTCGGCGGCGACCACATCACCGCCGACATCGCCTCGGGCCTGATGATGCGCCAGATCACGGCCGAGCGGATCAAGACGCTCTACGGCGGCGTGATCCCCACCGGCGCCGACGACCGCGACCTGATCGACGCCCCCCGGATCGGCGAGGAGGAGGCCCCCGAGCGCCGCCAGATCAGCCGCAGCGCGCTGATCGGCGTGATCCGCCCGCGGGTCGAGGAAACCTTCCGCCTGCTGCGCGCGCGCCTGGCCGAGATCGGCGTCGACCAGATGCCGGGCTCGTCCTATGTGCTCACGGGGGCGGCCAGCCAGTTGCCCGGGGTCGACGAGATGGCCACCCGCATCCTCGGCCGCCGGCCGCGGATCGGGCGGCCGCTGCGCATTGCGGGGCTGCCGCAATCGCTGTCGGGCCCCGACAGCTCGGCCGCCGTGGGCCTCGCGATCTACGCGCTCAAGCCGCATGACGAGCTGTGGGATTTCGAGGCGCCGCGCCCCTGGTCGGCCCGCGGGCGCGCCGTCGAGATCGTCCGCTGGTTCCGCCAGAGCTGGTGAATTCCCGCGTGACGCGGGGTCCGGATTCAGGTAGTCTGTCAACAATATCAGGCAAGAAGCGGACGAGCTCGCACAAGATGAGCCGTCCATAACATGAACGAGGCAGAGAGCATGGTCCTTAATCTCAGGGCGCCGGACGAGTATGATCTCCGGGCGCGTATCGCCGTTTTCGGTGTCGGCGGGGCGGGCGGCAACGCGATCAACAACATGATCGACAAGAAGCTCGAAGGTGTCGAGTTCATCGCCGCCAACACCGACGCGCAGGCGCTCAGCCATTCGCGCGCACCGCGCAAGATCCAGCTCGGTGGCGGCGTCACGCGCGGCCTCGGCGCCGGCTCGAAGCCCGATGTCGGCATGTCCGCGGCCGAGGAGTCGATCGAGGAGATCGCCAACCACCTCGAAGGCTGCCACATGTGCTTCATCACCGGCGGCATGGGCGGGGGCACCGGCACCGGCGCCGCACCCGTGGTCGCCCGCATCGCGCGCGAGATGGGGATCCTCACCGTCGGCGTGGTGACCAAGCCCTTCGCCTTCGAAGGCCAGCGCCGCATGCTGATCGCCGAGGCCGGCGTCGAGGCCATGCAGGCCCATGTCGACACGCTGATCGTGATCCCCAACCAGAACCTGTTCCACGTCGCGTCCGAACGCACCACCTTCGTCGAGGCGTTCCAGATGGCCGACGACGTGCTCTATCAGGGCGTGCAGGGCGTCACCGACCTGATGGTGCGGCCCGGCATGATCAACCTTGACTTCGCCGACGTCCGCTCGGTGATGGAGGAGATGGGCAAGGCGATGATGGGCACCGGCGAGGCGTCGGGCGAGACCCGCGCCACCGACGCCGCCGAGAAGGCGATCGCCAACCCGCTGCTCGACGAGGTCAGCCTCAAGGGCGCCAAGGGCGTGCTGATCAACATCACCGGCGGCTACGACCTCACGCTGTTCGAGATGGACGAGGCGGCGAACCGGATCAAGGAGGAGGTCGACCCCAACGCGCTGATCAAGTTCGGCTCGGCCATCGACCCCGAGATGGAAGGCCGGATGCGCGTCAGCGTGGTCGCCACCGGCATCGACGCCGAGGCGGTCGAGCGCGTGCCGCTCGACACCACCACCCGGCGCCGTCCGGCGATGACCGACCCCGCGGCGCTCGCGGCGATCCGTGCCGGGCGCGCCCGGCCCGAGGCCCCGGCCCCACGCGCCCAGGCGCCCGCCGCCGCCGCGCCGTCTGCCGCCCCGGCCCAGTCCGCCGCACAGTCTGCCGCGCCAGCCGCGCGCCAGCCCGAGCCCGAGCACCAGGCCGAAGCGCCGAGGACCGCGCCCGCCGCCCGCGGCTTTGCCGCTCCCGTCACCCGCTCCTACGAGGCCGCGGCCGCGACCGCGCCCTCGCCCGACGACATCCGCACCCGGGCCGACGAGGTGCGCCGCCGCGCCGCCGCCGCCCGCACCGACCGCGAGCCGCCCGCGCACGCGGCCTTCGGCGACGAGGATGCCGGCCTGTTCGACCTCGACGACCGCTCGCTCGACCGCGCGGCCCATGCCGGAACCGAGCCCGAGCCGGCCGTGCAGGCCGAACGCCCGGTGGCCCGGCAGGATCCGCTGACCGCGCCGCGCCGCGAACCGGCCCGCGCCGAGGCCCCCGCCCCCGCCGCGCCGGCACCGCGCGCGGCGCCCCGCGCAGGCGGGCTGTTCGCCATCAGCAGCCTGATCAACCGTGTTTCGGGCGGCGCCCATGCCGAGCCCGCGACCGAACGGCCCGGCGCCGTCCAGGCCCGTCACGACCACGACGACGACGACGGCGACATCCCGGCCTTCCTGCGCCGCCAGGCGAACTGACCGGACAGGACCGCTCTCTGCACCTTCGGGCCGCCTCCTCGCGAGGCGGCTTTTTCTTTATTTTCTCCCAATGGTTGCGCAATTCGCGCCGGTCCGGTGTCGCAAAGGGACATAAAGAGTGACTTGAGCGCGGCTCACACAGCAGCGTATCACCTTAAGTAACAAGGAGAAATCGTGGCTGGCTGCGTCTGCGCGGCACTCGCCCGAACCGAGGGACCCGAGCATGTATCTGACGGTGAGGCATCCCGTCCGCTTCAAAGGGGTCGGGCTGCACAGCGGCCAGCCTGTGCGGATCAAGGTGGCGCCGGCGCCGCGCGGCCATGGCATCGCCTTTCTGCGCACCGATATCGGGGCCGAAACCGGCCTGGTCGAGGCACGCTACGACGCGGTGTGCGACACGCGGCTGTGCACCCGCATCGGCAACGCCCATGGCGCCACCATCGGCACCATCGAGCACCTGATGGCGGCGCTGGCCGGATCGGGCATTTCCGACGCGCTGGTCGAGATCGACGGCCCCGAGGTGCCGATCATGGACGGCAGCGCGCGCGCCTTCGTCGCGGGCCTCGCCCGCGCCGGGCTGCACGAGCTCGGCGGGCGGCGCGCGGCGATCCGCATCGACCGCCCGGTCGAGGTGGTGCAGGGCGACAAGCGCGCCCGGCTGGTGCCGGCGTCCACCTTCGGCATGCGCTTCGCGATCGACTTCGCCGATCCCGCGATCGGCCGCCAGTCGGCCGCCTTCGCGCTGACCGGCGGGGCGGTGATCGACAAGCTGGCCGACTGCCGCACCTTCGGCATGCTGTCCGAGGTCGAGGCCCTGCGCCGGATGAACCTCGCGCGCGGCGGCAGCCTCGCGAATGCCATCGTGATCGACCAGGGGCGCGTCCTGAACCCCGAGGGGCTGCGCCGCCCGGATGAATTCGTGCGCCACAAGATGCTCGACGCGGTGGGCGATCTGGCGCTGGCCGGCGCCCCGATCCTCGGCCGCTACGAGGCCGAGCGCGCCGGGCACGAGATGACCAACCTGCTGCTGCGCGCGCTGTTCGCCGCGCCCGGGGCGTGGTCGTGGACCGAACTGGACCCTTGGCAGGGCCTCGACCTGCGCGCGGCCCGGCACGACACGGCGGCGCGGGCCGAACCCGTCGCCGTCTGAGGCCGGCGTTGCCGACGGCGCGCCCGGCGCCGCTGCCGCGGGCCTGAGCCCCCGGGCCGCGACGGGCCAGGCGCGGCACGGGGCTCGATCGTGGCCTTGGCGCGCGGCGCGGGCTTTCGGTGAAGGATCGCACGCGATGCAGGCTGGCATGACGCGCCGGTGCCCGGCCTTGGCCCGCTTGCCCGCCCTGCCCCGCCAGTGCCGGGCGGGGCTGCAACTGCCCCTTTGCCTCGCCCGCCATCCCGTCTATTGTCCCGCCCGATCGGCGCCGCGGCGGGAGGCCCGCGACCGGCCCGATGCCCGACAGATCCGTCAGCCGGAGGTTCGTTCGCATGACGCCCGCCCCGCGACTCCGCCGCCTTGCCGCGGCCCTCGCCCTCGCGCTCGCGCTTGCCGGCTGCTCGAGCGAGCCCAAGGTGTCGCCGCTCGAGAAGATGACCGCAAGCGAGATCTTCGAGCTTGGCCAGACCCAGCTCAGCGAGGGCGACGAGACCACCGCGGCCGCCACCTTCAACGAGATCGAGCGGCTCTACCCCTTCTCGCAGTTCGCCAAGCGCGCGCTGATCATGTCGGCCTTCGCCTCCTACAGCGGCAAGGACATGGCCAGCGCCCGCGCCTCGGCCCAGCGATACCTCGCCCTCTACCCGTCGGACGAGGATGCCGCCTATGCGCAGTATCTGATCGCGCTCACCTATTACGACAACATCGTCGATGTCGGCCGCGATCAGGAACTCACCGCCAACGCGATGACCGAGCTGAACAACGTCGTCGCCCGCTACCCCGACAGCGACTTCGCCCGCGAGGCGCAGCTCAAGCTCGACCTCACCCGCGACCAGCTTGCCGGCAAGGAGATGTCGGTCGGCCGCTACTACCTCAAGCGCGGCCACTACACCGCCGCGATCAACCGCTTCAAGAACGTGGTCGACACCTACCAGACCACCAGCCAGACGCCCGAGGCGCTGCACCGCATGGTCGAGTCCTATGTCGCGCTGGGCCTGACCGGCGAGGCCGAGCGCGTGGCGCTGGTGCTGGGCACCAACTTCCCCGGCTCCGAGTGGTATTCCGACAGCTACGCGCTGCTCACCGGCGTCGAGACCCTGCCCAAGCCCGAACAGGGCGGCACCTTCGGCACGCTCTACCGCCAGATCGTCCTCGGCCGCTGGCTCTGAGCGGCGGCGGGGTGCGCGCGCGCGTGCGAGGAGCCGGGGCGATGCTGACCGCGCTCTCGATCCGCTCTATCGTGCTGATCGACGCGCTCGACCTCGAATTCGGGTCCGGCCTCAACGTGCTGACCGGCGAGACCGGGGCGGGCAAGTCGATCCTGCTCGACGCGCTGGGCTTCGCGCTCGGGCGCCGCGTGCGGCGCGATCTGGTGATGGCGGGCGCGCCCGAGGGCGCGGTCACGGCGGTCTTCGCGGTCGCCGCCGACCACCCCGCCCGCGCGCTGCTGGCCGATCTCGGCCTCGGCGCGGATGCGGGCGCGGACGGTGGCGGGGGCGAGATCGTCATCCGCCGCCTCGCCGGCGCTGCCGGCCCCAGCCGCGCCTTCGTCAACGACCAGCGCATCGGCGTCGAGGCGCTGGGCCAGCTTGGCGCGCTGCTGGTCGAGGTGCATGGCCAGCACGACGACCGCGGCCTGCTCGACCCGCGCGCCCATCGCGGCCATCTCGACGCCTTCGCCGGGATCGAGGCCGAGATCGCCGCAACCCGCAGCCGCTGGCGCGCGCTCGACACGGCCCGGCGCGCGCTGGGCGACGCCCGCGCCCATCTCGCCAAGGCCGCCGCCGACGCCGATTTCCTGCGCCACTCGGTCGCCGAACTGGAAAAGCTCGACCCCCGCCCGGGCGAGGAGGAGGCGCTCGAC
>JAVVFE010000134.1:0-7739 GCA_032251175.1 Thermohalobaculum sp. | reverse complement strand
CCCGCCGCAGCATCGGATCCGCTGCCAGCCGGGTGATCGCTGCGGCGAGACGCACCGCGAAATTGGCTCGCGGCGTTGGCGAGACGAGGATGCCGCATGAGGGGTCGATATAATCCGCCGGCCCACCCCAGTCGGACGCGATGACCGGAAGGCCGAGGCTCATCGCCTCTAGGACGACCGCGCCGCCGCATTCGCGCAGCGAGTTCAGGATCAGGGCGTCGGCCCGTTTCAGGATATCGGCGCACTCGTCCTGCCCGCGGAAGCCGAGAAACCGGACTGCATCGCCCAGTCCGAGATTCCGGGCTGCCACCTCGAGCGCGCCCCGCTCGGCGCCATCCCCCAGGATATCCAGCGTGACCTCGATACCGCTCTCCCGCGCGATCCGGATCGCGTCCAACGTGATATCGACCGCCTTCAAGGCCACCAACCGGCCCATGAACACCAGTTTCAGCGTCCCGGTTCGTGCCGTATCGTGTCGCGCGGGATCAGGGCGCCACACCGACAGGTCGACCCCGTTCTCGACCAGCGTGATGACCCGTGGATGGTTGCGCACCGGCAGCGCAGCGCGGGTCCGTTCATTCGCGACCAGCAGGGCTGAGGCCTTTCGCTTGCCGGGGATGATCCGGTTCAGCAGCGTCGCGATGACGCGCGCGACCCCAACAAACCTCCGGGCACTGCGGCTTTCGTGATCCTCATAGCCTTCGGGGTATGCCATTCCCCCGTTCATCGGCCCGATGACGACCGGCACGCCAAAGCCATAAAGGCTCGATGGCGCTTTGGGGGAGACGGGGATCGGCTGGTGGATGATGTCCACGACCCGTTTCTGGACCAACGCCCGGATCACCCGCGCTTGAAAGGTTTCGTTGACCAGGCTGAGAGCAGTTCCGAAAATGGCGTCTCGGATCAATCCTGGAAAGATGTTGCCGGTCCGCCAGATGGCGCGATGTACCACGCTGTCCTCGATGAAATGAATGGCATCGAGGTGGGAAGCGAGGGTCGCTTCAATGTCGGCACGATTGCGGCTGTGCGCGATCAGGCGGACAGGATATCCGCGTTGCCGTAATATCCGGAAATGCTGTAACGGCAGAAAAGCCTCTCCGCCAAACTTCGACGACGCATTGGGCGCCACGATCAGAATTTTGAGATCAGTCGTGTTGGTCATCGATACGCATGTCGGTAAAATGTTTCTTGGGTCGGTCGGCTCGATTGACGCGCCGTGCCGGCAGTCGTCGGTGCAGTGGGATATTCACGCGGTGAGGGCCGCCGCACATGGTGAGCCGCTGCGCCGCACGCATCAGTCGCCCGTTTCCTTTCTCGCGATACGAACTGCGCGCGACCCACCCCGCGCAGCGCCTGCGCAATCGACCAGCCGACCAGCGGCACGCTGACCCATTCGGGATTTGCGGCCTCGGCGATCAGCAGGACGCGGGGGCGGTGCGGCATCGGTCGTGCCCTTCCGGATATGCGGTCGACCGGCTCAAATCACGCCTGGGCGCGGGCGTCGGGGTCGCATCAAGGCCCAAATTCCGCGCAACCTTGCCAGCCCGGGCGCAGTTCGTCTAGGGTCCGGCGCGCGCGGGGCGCGCGGTTGGCCGGTGTAGCACAGCGGTAGTGCAGCGCTCTTGTAAAGCGAAGGTCGGGGGTTCGAGTCCCTCCACCGGCACCGCCGCGCCGCCTGCTGCCATGTGCGCCGGGGCATCGCCCGCGCCGGCGCGCAGGTCCGCCCGGCGCATGTCCGCCCGACCGGCGTCATCGACAGTCCCCGGGGGCTGTTTCCTGATCATCCTCACCCCAGGGCGTGTCGGCGTCGGGCACCGCGTCGCCCGGCCGGCGTTCGGGGGATCGCTGCGGCGCGACGCCCTGGCCAGAACCGGGCGGAGCATCCTGAAACCGACCGTCGGGCTCTGCCTGCTCGCGCAGGCCGCCCTCCGCCGAAGGCGCCTCGTGGCGACCCCGACGTCCCGGAACGCGCGCTGACCCCGCAAGACGATTGCCCGCCAGGCCACCCGGACCGCGAACCACCAAGCCGTTGGAAGCGCGGGGTTCCGCACCTGCCCAATCCTGGGCGTCCTCAGGTGCCCCGGCGGGGCCCGATGCAATCGCTCGGGAAAACCGTTCCGGTTTGTCCGACGATCAATGCGCCTCGGCCCAGCTCTGCCCGGTCCCGGCGTCGACGACCAGCGGCACCGAGATCTCGACCGCGGGCGCCGCTGCCGCCTCCATCACGCGCTTGACCACCGTCGTGGTCTCGGCGGCCTCGCCTTCGGGCACCTCGAACAGCAGTTCGTCATGCACCTGCAACAGCATCCGGCCTGACAGCCGCGCCCGTGCCATCGCCTCGGGGATGCGGATCATCGCCCGGCGGATCACGTCGGCCGCCGTGCCCTGGATCGGCGCATTGATCGCCGCGCGCTCGGCAAAGCCGCGGTGCGGGCCGGTCAGCCCGATGCCGGGGGTGTGGATCTTGCGCCCGAACAGGGTGGTGACGAAGCCGTTCTCGCGCGCCTCGGCCTTGGTGCGGTCCATATAGGCGCGGATGCCGGGGAACTTGGCGAAATAGGCGTCGATGAAGGCCTTGGCCTCGGCTTGCGGGATGCGCAGGTTGTTCGCCAGCCCGAAGGGGGAAATCCCGTAGATCACCCCGAAATTGATCGCCTTGGCGCGCCTGCGCACAGATGGGTCCATCCCCTCGATCGGCACGCCGAAGACCTCCGCCGCCGTCATCGCGTGGATGTCAAGGCCTTGGCGGAATGCGTCTTTCAGCGCCGGGATATCGGCGATGTGGGCGAGGATCCGAAGCTCGATCTGGCTGTAGTCGAGGCTCAGGATCACGTTGCCCCGGTCGGCGATGAAGGCGGTGCGGATCTGGCGCCCCTCCTCGGTTCGGACCGGGATGTTCTGCAGGTTGGGGTCGGTCGAGGCCAGCCGCCCGGTCGAGGTCGCGGCCAGCGAGAACGAGGTGTGCACCCGCCCGGTCTCGCGGTTGATGTGGGCGGGCAGGGCGTCGGTGTAGGTCGATTTGAGTTTCGACAGCCCGCGCCAGTCCAGCACCCGCGCCGGCAGGTCGTGCCCCTGCGCCGCCAGCGTCTCGAGCACGTCGGCCCCCGTGCCCCAGGCGCCGTTCTTCCCCTTGACCCCGCCCCCGAGCCCCATGTCCTCGAACAGGATCTCGCCCAACTGCTTGGGGGATCCGACGTTGAAGCGCCGCCCGGCCAGGGTCTGGATCTCGTCCTCCAACCCCGCCATCTTCTGCGCAAACCCGTTCGAGAGGCGCGAGAGCAGGTCGCGGTCGATCAGGATCCCCGCCATCTCCATCTCGGCCAGCACCGGCACCAGCGGACGCTCGAGTGTGTGATAGACCGTCGAGACCCGCTCGGCCGCCAGCCGCGGGCGCAGGACATGCCACAGCCTGAGCGTGACGTCGGCATCCTCGGCCGCGTATTCCGCGGCCCGGGCCAGATCCACCCGGTCGAAGGTGACCGCCGATTTCCCCGAGCCGATCAGCTCCTTGATCGGGATGGCCTTGTGGCCAAGGTGCCGCTCGGCCAGCTCGTCCATCCCATGCCCGCCCCGCCCGCTGTCGAGCGCGTAGGACATCAGCATCGTGTCGTCGAACGGCGAAACATCAACCCCGTGCCGGCGCAGCACCTTGAGGTCGTATTTCAGGTTCTGCCCGATCTTCAGGATCGCATCGTCGCACAGCACGTCTTTCAACGCGGTTAACGCGGCCTCGAGTGCCATCTGCCCCGGCACCCGTTCGGCCGCGCCCAGCAGGTCGCCCTCGCCGGTGACGTGGCCGACCGGCACATAGGCCGCGCGCCCCGGCGCCGGCGACAGCGCGATGCCGACGATCTCGGCCACCATCTCGTCGAGCGAGGTAGTCTCGAGATCGACGCACAGCATCCCAGACTCGCGCGCCTCCGATACCCAGGCGGCGAGGGTCGCCGCGTCGCGGATGATCGCATAGCCTCCGCGGTCGAGCGGCGGCATTGCCCGGACCGCGCCGGGCCCCTCGGCGGCCGCGCCGCCGACGCCCCCGGCGGGGCTCGATGCCCCGTCGGGGGTGGCCTCGGGGTGCGGCGGCTTTGCCTCGATCACCGGCGCCTCGGCCCCCAGCGCCTCGGCGACGCGGTTGGTCAGCGTGCGGAACTCCATCTCGGCGAGAAAGCCCAGCAGCTTGGCCGCCTCGGGCTTCTCGACCGGGAATTCGTCGAGCCCGTGCTCGACCGGCACGTCGCGCTTCAAGGTCACCAGCTCGCGCGACAGGCGGATCTGGTCGGCCATCCCGATCAGCGTCTCGCGGCGCTTCGGTTGCCTGATTTCGTCGGCGCGAGCCAACAGCGTGTCGAGGTCGCCGTATTCCTCGATCAGCTGCGCCGCGGTCTTGATGCCGATGCCGGGCGCCCCGGGGATGTTGTCGACCGAGTCGCCCGCCAGCGCCTGCACGTCGATCACCCGGTCGGGCGCGACGCCGAACTTCTCGCGCACCTCGTCGGGGCCGATGGTGATATTCTTCATCGGGTCGAGCATCGTCACGCCCGGCCCCACCAGCTGCATCAGGTCCTTGTCGGACGACACGATCGTGACATCCGCCCCGGCCTCGGCCGCCTGGCGTGCATAGGTCGCGATCAGGTCGTCGGCCTCGAAGCCCTTCATCTCGATCGCCGGAACCCCGAAGGCGCGCGTCGCTTGCCGGATCAGCGGGAATTGCGGGCGCAGATCCTCGGGCGGCGGCGGGCGCTGGGCCTTGTAGGCGGCATAAAGGTCGTTGCGGAAGCTTTTCGAGGAATGGTCGAAGATCACCGCGAGATGCGTCGGCCCGGAATTGCCAAATCCCATCAGCATCTTGTGCAGCATCGCGCAGAACCCTGCGACCGCTCCCACCGGCAGGCCGTCGGATTTGCGCGTCAGCGGCGGCAGCGCGTGATAGGCGCGGAAGATGTAGCCCGAGCCGTCGATCAGATAGACATGGGAGCCCTTGCCGAGCGTCATGCGCGTCGTTCCTTCTCGCCGCTCGGTCAGTGGGCGCGCGCCTGGATCAGTGCGCCTCGGCGCCCTCGGCCAGCACGAAGCGCTTATCGCAATACGGGCATTCGACGAATCCTTCGAGCCCGATGCTCAGATAGACGCGCGGATGGCCGAGCGGCCCCTCCTTGCCGTCGCAATGCACCTTGGTGGTGGTCACGGTCTCGACCTCGGGGGCCTCGTTCGTCATTGTCTGCCTGCTCCATCGCCTGCCGCCGGTTTGACCCGGTCCGCGCCGGCATGATAGCGATCCGGGGCCGGGCGGCAAGGTGTCCCGGCCCTGTCAGCCCGTCCGGAGTTGGTCCCATGCCGCAGAACGCGATCGAGGTCCGCGCGCTCGTCAAGACCTACGCCGCGAGCGGCAGCACACCGCCCAAAATGGCGCTGAAGGGCGTCGATCTCGACGTGCCGGCGGGCTCGATATTCGGCCTGCTGGGGCCGAACGGGGCGGGGAAGTCGACCTTCATCAACATCCTTGCGGGGCTCGTGACCAAGACCTCTGGCACGGTGCGGATCTGGGGCTTCGACCAGGACGTGAACCCGCGCCAGTCGCGCGCGGCCATCGGCGTCGTGCCGCAGGAGCTCAATATCGACCCGTTCTTCACCCCCCTCGACCTGCTCGAGGTGCAGGCCGGGCTCTACGGCGTGCCGAAGTCGCGGCGCCGCAGCCTCGAGATCCTGGGCCGGGTCGGGCTCGCCGATAAGGCGCAGGCCTATCCGCGCAGCCTGTCGGGGGGCATGCGGCGGCGCCTTCTGGTGGCCAAGGCGATGGTGCACGCGCCCCATGTGCTGGTGCTCGACGAACCCACGGCCGGCGTCGATATCGAGCTCAGGCAGATGCTGTGGGACTATGTGCGCGAGCTGAACGCCGCGGGCACGACCGTGATCCTGACGACGCATTACCTCGAGGAGGCCGAGGCGATGTGCGACCGCATCGCCATCATCAACCATGGCGAGGTGGTGGCCTGCGAGAACACGCCCACGCTGCTGGCCCGGATCGACACAAAGTCGCTGCTGCTGCATCTTGCGGCGCCCCTCGATGCCCCCCCGTCGGTGGTCCCCGGGGTGACGGCGGTGCTGCGCGCGCCCGACCTGCTCGCGCTCACCTATTCGCGGGCGATCGCGCGGGCGCCCGATCTGATCGCGATGGTCCAGGCGGCGGGGCACGAGATCGTCGACATCGCGACCGAGGAGCCGAGCCTCGAGCAGGTCTTCCTCGAACTCACCCGCGCCCGGCCAGCGGCCTGATGCCGGCCCTTGCAATCGCGCCGCGGCGCGGTGAAAGTCGCGCCCGGCCCGGTTTCCCTGCGGAGTGCGCGATGAGCTACGCCTATGACGACCAGAACGTGTTCGCAAGGATCCTGCGTGGCGAGATCCCCTGCGGCAAGGTGTTGGAGACCACGCATGCGTTGGCCTTCAAGGACATCGCGCCCAAGGCGCCGGTGCATGTGCTGGTCATTCCCAAGGGGCCCTACGTCAACGCCGACCATTTCGGCGCGGCTGCAAGCGATGCCGAACTCGCCGATTTCGCCCGTGCGGTCGCCGAGGTCGCACGCCTTACCGGCGTTGCGGGCGCCGCTGGCGGCAACGGCTACCGGTTGATCTCGAACACCGGCGCGGACGGGGTGCAGGAGGTGCCGCATTACCACGTCCATGTGCTGGGGGGCCGGCGTCTGGGCCGGATCATCGAGAAGGCGGCGGGCGAGTAATACCAGTTTTCCTTGAGTCCGACTCATGCCGTGCTGACCGTGCTGCGCGCGCGCCCCGGGCCTGACCCAAGGCGCCTCGCGTGGTCAGCGGTGCGGTGCGAGGCCCCGGCTCGGAGGCCGGGGTAGCGGAAATCCAGTGATCGGTTCCGATCAATGCGGGCAGGTCTCAGCCGGTCAGGAGCGCGGCGAGCGCCAGCATGTCGGGGGCAACGAAGTCCCAATCCGCGCCGGGCCCGAGGTCGGTGGTCTGGCCCGGGCCGTGCTCGGCCGCGCGGGGGACGAAGGCGGTCCGCAGCCCCTCGGCACGCGCGGCGGCAAGGTCGCCGTTGTGGGCCGCGACCATCACCACCTCCGCGGGCGCGAGCCTGAGGGCTGCGACCGAGCGTCGATAGGCCAGCGGATCGGGCTTGTAGGCGCGCGCGACATCGGCCCCCAGGATGCAATCCCAGGGCAGGCCGCCGAAGCGCGCAAGGCGCGTCATCAGCGCGATCGAGCCGTTCGAGCAGGGGGCCACGATCATCCGCCGCCGGGTCGCCGCGATCCCCGCCACGCTGTCGGGCCAGGGCGGCAGCTTTTCCCATGCGGCGTTGAGCGCCCATTTCTCGGCTTCGGTGAAGGCGTCTGCCAAACCGAGGCGCGCGAGAACGCGGCCGAGATTCTCGAAGTGCAGATCGTCGAGCGCGACATAGCCGCGCGCGCCCGACCGCACGGCCTGCATCGCCGGCTGGTATTCCGCGCGCCAGGCGTCGGCAAAGGCGTGCGGGTCGGCGGCTATTCCCTTGGCCGCGAAGGTCTCGCGCGCCGCCGCCGCCACCCCCTCGCGCCAGTCCACCACCGTGCCGAAGACGTCGAAGATGGCGGCGCGGATCGCCGGCGCGGTCATGGCCGGGGCCCGATGCGGCCGCGGTTCGCGCCGATCTGGCCGCGATGCAGCAGGATGTGGTCGAGCAGCACGCAGGCCATCATCGCCTCGCCCACCGGCACCGCGCGGATGCCGACGCAGGG
>JAVVFE010000133.1:0-7781 GCA_032251175.1 Thermohalobaculum sp. | reverse complement strand
CACCACCACCATGGCGCTCTTGACCACCATGCGCGGCGTGATGCGCGACGCCCGCATCGCCGCCGAGAGCGGCCGTATCCGGGCCGAACTCGGCGCGTTGGGCCGCGACCTCGGGCGGCTGCTGGAGCGCGTCGGCAATCTCGAGCGCCACCTGGGCCAGGCGGGCGAGGACCTGCGCGGCATCCGCATCTCGGCCGACCGGACGGCGGCGCGCGCCACCCGGCTCGAGCAGGTCGAATTCGGCGAGGATCTCAAGGCGGCCGAGTAACCCGCCCCGCTCCGTGCCCCGGCGGCGCACCGCCCCCCGCCCCGGGTCCCGGCCCCGGACCCGGGGCCTCCTGCGCCCCCATCACACCCAGTCGATCCGCGCCACCAACTGCCCGTGGTCCGAGGCGAGGTCGTCATACGCCCCGCGCGACAGCCCGCCATCGTTGAGGTGGTCGTTGAACGCCCGCAGATGCCCCAGCCGCGCGATCTGGCGCGGATCGCCGTCGCGGAACTGCACCGACATGAGCAGCCGGTCGAGGCTCTCGTAGACGCCGCCGAAGGCCGCGGTATGAAACGCCGCGCGCCCCACGCGCGCCGAGGCGACCAGTTCCGCCGACTCGAGCCTGAGCCCCTCGACCCGCGCGCGGATCGCCCGGGCCTCCTCCGGCGTCCACGTCCCCTCGCCGCCCGGGCGCGGCTCGGCGGTGTAGTCGGGCTCGGGCCGCTCGCCCATCAGCAGCAGCGAGGCATCGCCCATGTGCGGCGCATTCACGTCGCCCGCCACGATCGTGGGCAGCCCCTGGTCCAGCACCGCGACCACCTCGCGCCGCACCGCCAGCGCCTCGCCCATCCGCCGCACGCTCGCGCGGATCGCGCCGCGCGCCCGGCCCACGGCGTCATAGGCCATCAGGTCCTCCTCGGGTGCCGCCGGGCCGCCATGGGGAAACTCGGGCGTCGGCGACTTGAGGTGGAGGTTGAACAGCACGATCTCGCGCCCCTCGACCGCGATGCGCGCCCACTGGATCGGGCGCGACAGGCGTGTGAGCGTCCATTCCCCCGCGAGCCCCGCGCCAAGCTGCATGAAATCGACCGAAATGGGCCGGTCGGTCAGGTCCTGAAGATGCCCCGAGTCCACGATCGGGTGGCGCGACAGGATCGCAAGCCCCGGGCGCGGGTGGGTGGCGGTCTCGTTGAGGTTGCGGGCAAAGCGCATGTCCGCGCCATAGGGCCGCCAAACCCCGCCGCGCCACAGCGTGCCGCGATAGGCCCCGCCCCCCGCGCCGCGCGCATCCACCCGCGCCGCCAGCGCGCGCAGGGCGTCGGCGTCGAACACCTCCTGCAGCGCCAGGATGTCGGCATCCATCGCCAGTACCTGGTCCGCGGCCCAGTCGAGCTTCCAGTCGAACTCGGCCTCGCTCAGCCCCTCGCCATGGTAGAAGGGGCGCCCCGGCGAGACCAGGTTCTGCAGGTTGAAGGTGGCGATCGTGAAGCCCATCCCGGCCTCAGAGCATGGCGAGCGCGCGGGCGAACATCACGGGATCGACATTGCCCCCCGTCGCGACCGCGATCACCGCATCGCCCGCGATCTCGTCGCCGCGCGACAGCGCCGCGGCAAGCCCCACCGCGCCGCCGGGCTCGAGCACGATCTTGAGGCGCAGGAACGCCGCCGCCACCGCCGCCAGCGCCTCGTCGTCCGTCACCGCAAGGCCGGGCCCGGCGCGGCGGCGCAGGATCGGCCAGGTCAGCTCGCCCGGCATGGGCGTGACGATGGCATCGCAGACCGAGCCGGACTCGGTGGCATTGCGCAGCCGCTCGCCTGCCGCGAGCGAGCGTTTCCAGTCGTCGAAGCCCGCGGGCTCGGCGGTGCGCACTCGCAAGCCCGGCGCCTCGGCCTCCAGCGCGAGCGCAATGCCCGAGGCAAGCCCCCCGCCCCCGGTGCAGACCAGCACATCGGCCTCGCGCACCCCGGCCGTGCGCGCCTGTTCGGCAAGCTCGAGCCCCACGGTGCCCTGGCCTGCGATCACCATCGGCTCGTCATAGGGCCGCACGATGGTCAGGCCGCGCGCCGCGGCGATCGCCGCGCCCACCGCCTCGCGGCTCTCGCCGCCTGCGCGGTCATAGGTCACCACCTCGGCACCGTGCGCGCGGGTGTTCGCGAGCTTCAACTCGGGCGCGTCGGCCGGCATCACGATCACTGCCGGCACACCCATCAGTTCCGCCGCATGGGCCACCCCCTGCGCGTGGTTGCCCGAGGAATAGGCGATCACCCCGCGCCTGCGCGCGTCCTCGGGCAGCGCGCTCAGCGCCGACCAGCCGCCGCGGAACTTGAAGCTGCCGGTCTTTTGCAAACACTCGGCCTTGACCAGCACGCGCCGCCCGGCCGCGCGGTTCAGCAGCGGGCTTTCCAGCAGCGGCGTGCGCACCGCCTGGCCGTCGAGCCGGCGGGCGGCAGCGCGGATGTCGTCGATCGTGGCGGCTTCCGTCATGCTGCATGCTCCGCAAGGAAGGCGTCGATGGCGGCCACCGCCACCGGCTCGTCGAGGAAGGGGACATGGCCGCGGTCGGGCACCGTCACCGCGATCAGGCCAGGCTTGCGCGCCTGCATCTGCGCCAGCGTCGCGGCGCTCAGCAGGTCGGAATTCGCGCCGCGCAGCACGAGGATCGGCACCTCGATCGCGTCGAACAGCGGCCACAGGTCGGCCGGCCCCGCGGCAATCGCGGCCTCGACCGACTCGCGCAGGCGCGGGTCGTAGTCGAGCGCCGGGCGCCCGCCCTCGTCGCGGTAGATGCGCCGCGCGAAGGCCAGCCAGTCGGCATGGTCGAGCCCGGCGACCTGCGCGCCATAGCTGCGCCGCAGGCCCGCCGCCGCCGCCGCGAAATCGGCAAAGCCCGGCTCGCGGCCCAGATAGTCCATGATCGCGGCCAGCCCCGCCGGCTCGACCACCGGGCCCACGTCGTTCAGGATCAGGCACGACACCATCGCCGGCGCCTTGGCCGCGAGCCCCATGCCGATCAGCCCGCCGCGCGAGGTGCCCAGGATCGCCGCCCGCGCGATGCCCAGATGCGCCATCAGCAGCGCCGCGTCACCGCCCTCGACCATCGGCGTGTATTCGGCCAGCGGGTTTTCCGCCCGATCCGAACCGCCACGCCCGCGATAATCCAGCCGCACCACGCGGTAGCCGCGCGCGAGACGTGCTGCGACATCCGCGAAATCGCGCATGCTGCGCGTCAGGCCCGGCAGGCACAGCACCGCCGGCCCCGCGCCGGCCTGCGCATAGGCGATCCGGCGCCCGTCGGCCGAGGCGAAGCGCCGGATGTCCGCGCTCACGCCACGCCCGCAAGCCGCGGGATGCCGGTGAGGTCCGACAACTCCGAGGCCGGGCGCCAGGGCAGCCGGTCGACCGGCTCGGCCCGGCGGTTCACCCAGACCGCGTCGAAGCCGTAGCCGGTGGCGGCGCAGGCGTCCCAGCAGTTCGACGAGACGAACAGCACCTCGCCCCGCGCGCAGCCGAAGCGGTGCCCGACCAGGTCATAGACCGAGCGGTGCGGCTTGAACACGCCGACCTGCTCGACCGAGAGCACCGCGTCGAGGCTGTCGGCGATGCCGGCGCTGTCGACCGCGCCCGCCAGCATCTCGGGCGAGCCGTTCGACAGGATCGCGGTGTTCAGCCCCGCCGCCTTCAGCGCCGCCAGCATGGCCGGCACCTCGGGGTAGGCCGACAGCTCCCAGTAAAGCTGCAACAGCCGGTCGCGCAGGTCGGGGTCGGCGATCCCGTGCGCCTCGAGTGCATAGTCGAGCCCCTGGGTCGTCACGCTCCAGAAATCGGTGTGGATGCCATAGGTTGCGCGCAGCCAGGTGTATTGCAACTGCTTCTCGCGCCAGGTCGCCGAGATCTTCTGCCACTGCGCGGCGAAGGCGTCGCGGCCGGGCTCCTCGGCCGCCTCGCGCGCGGCGGCGTTGACGTCGAACAGCGTGCCATAGGCGTCGAACACGCAGGTGGTGATGGTCATCGGCTTCCCTCTCGCAAGCGCCCGGTCGCGGGGCGCAGAGTGCACCGCAGCCATGGCAATGAAAAGCCCCGGCGCATCATGGCGGCGGGAGAATGCCGCGCGTCCCGCGCCAGGTGCGCCCGCCCGGCCCATCGAGGGCCGGCCGCCCGCCAGCGCAGGGCGCCCGCGGTGCGGGGGGACTGGGCCCTCGGCCAGAGTAGAGCCCGCCGCACCGGGGCACCGGGGCGCACGGCCAATGCAGGGCCCGCCGTGCGGGAAGGGGTGCCTGACCGTCGGTGCGCCGCCGCCGCCGCAGGCCGCTCAGTGCCGGCCGAACCAGCCCCGACGCTTGCCGATGCGGTGCAGCGCCGCGATCGCGACGATCCCAGCCGCCGAGACGGCGAGCAGCAGCGGCCAGCTCATCTCGGACATCGCCGCCCCCATATGGACCATCAGCACCGTCAGCGGCAGGATGCCGAGCCCGGTGGTCCAGACGAAGGTCCAGAGGCTGACGCGCGTCAGCCCGGCGGCATAATTGATCAGGTTGAAGGCGATGATCGGGATGAAGCGGCTGACCAGCAGCGTCACCGCGCCCTGGTCCTGTGTCCAGTCGTCCAGCGCCGCGCGCTGGCGCTCGGGCAACAGCGTCTCGATGGCAGCGCGCCCCAGCCGGCGGGCCAGCCAGAACGACAGCACCGCGCCGACCATCGCCCCGCTCCAGATCACCGCGGTGCCCAGCACGGTGCCGAAGGCCGCGCCCGCCGCCAGCGCCAGCAACTCGGCCGGGAACGGGACGAAGCTGTGCAGCACCATCAGCCCGGCCACCGCCAGCGGCCCCCAGACCCCCAGCCGCTCGATCCAGCCCGACAGGTCGCCGCCGGCGATCCAGCCCTCGTCCAGCACCAGCGCCAGGATGCCGCCGATCACGACAATCAGCCCCAGCCCCGCAAGCGCGAGCCGGCCGGCATATTTCGGTGTCCCCGTCCGGTCCGTGATGGCGCCCCCCCGGCCGCTCGCTGCGCGGATCGTCATGCCCGCGCCGTCTTGCCGTGACCATAGCGTGACGCCGGCGACGCCTCCAAGTCACACTCGCGTGGCCGATCTGTCATGCAAGGCGCGCGCGCCCGCCCGCGCCGGGGGCGGGGCCGGCTCAGACCACCAGCCGCCGGGCGACCTGCTCGCCGACGTCGAACACCTGCTTGTAGCGCGCCACCGCCGCGGCCGAACCCATCGCCTTGTTGGGGTTGTCCGACAGCTTGACCGTCTCGCGCCCGTTGGCCGAGACCACCTTGCACACCAGCGAGAAGGGGTCGAGCCGGCGGTCGCCGATCAGCCTGCGGAAATCGTTGGTCAGCAGCGTGCCCCAGCCGAACCCCAGCAGGGTGCGGCCCGAGAACCGGCGATAGAGTGTCTCGATCAGGTCCACGTCGAGCCCGTCCGAGAAGATCATCAGCTTGCCCGCCGGGTCCTGCCCGCGCCGCTTCCACCAGTCGATGACGTATTCGCCGCTCTCGACCGGGTCGCCCGAATCGATGCGCACGCCGGTCCAGTTGGCGATCCAGTCGGGTGCGCGCTCCAGGAACCCGCGCGTCCCGTAGGTGTCGGGCAGCACGATGCGCAGGTTGCCCAGGTAGTCCTGCTGCCAGTCGGCCAGCACCTTGTAGGGCGCCTCGGCCAGCGCGTCGTCGCCGTCGGCCAGCGCGGCATAGACCATCGGCAGCTCATGCGCGTTGGTGCCCACCGCCTCGACCTCGCGCCGCAGCGCGATCAGGCAGTTCGAGGTGCCGGTGAAGCGGCTGCCCAGCCCCTCGATCATCGCCTGCACGCACCAGTCCTGCCACAGGAAGCCGTGCCGGCGCCGCGTGCCGAAATCGGCGACGGCAATGCTCGGCAGCCGGCGCAGGCGCTCGATCTTCTCCCACACCCGGGTCATGGCGCGGGCATACAGCACCTGAAGCTCGAAATGCCCCATGCCCCGCAGCACGGCGCGCGAGCGCAGCTCCATCAGCACCGCCAGCGCCGGGACCTCCCACATCGTGGTCTCGATCCAGCGGCCCTCGAAGGTGAGCTCATACTGATCGCCGCGGCGCTCGAGATGATAGTCGGGGAAGCGGAAGCCCTCGAACCAGTCGAGGAATTCCGGGTCGAACATCCAGCGCCGACCGTAGAAGGTGTTGCCGCGCAGCCAGGTCGACTCGCCGCGCGAGAGGGTCAGCGTGCGGATGTGGTCGAGCTGCTCGCGCAACTCGCCCTCGTCGATCAGGTGCGCCAGCGGCACCTCGTCCGAGCGGTTGATGACCGAGAAGGTCACCCGCGTCTGCGGGTGATGGCGGAAGATGCTCTGCGCCATCAACAGCTTGTAGAAGTCGGTGTCGATCACCGACCGGACGATCGGGTCGATCTTCCAGGTGCGGTTGTGGACGCGGGTGGCGATGTCGGTCATGGGCGGGTCCGGTCGGGCGTGGGCTGGCTACCGTGACATGACCGGCATTCGGCCCCGAATTGCAAGCCCCGCGGGCGGGCGGGCGCATGACGGCGCCGCCGCCGGGGGCTCATCCCCGGCAGCGCCCGGCCGTGCTCAGCAACTCAGCGTGGCGGTGGGCTGACAGCGACCGCCGCGGGCGAGATCGTCCAGGATCGTCATGTCCCCCGCCTGCCCGGCCAGGCGGGTGCGGTAGACATAGACCCCCTCGATCACCCGCTGCACATAGTTGCGCGTCTCCGAGAAGGGGATGTCCTCGATCCAGTCGATCATGTCGGTGCCCGGCAGGCGCGGGTCGCCATTGGTGCCGATCCACTCGTCGACGCGCGACTTGCCGGCATTGTAGGCCGCCGCCGCCAGAACGTACGAGCCGCCGAATTCCTCGATCCGGCGCGACAGATAGGTCTGCCCCAGCCGCGCATTGTAGCGCCAGTCGGCGGTCAGGCGCTCGGCCGAATAGTCCTCGCCGATCCAGCTTGCCACCTTCTTCGCGGTCGCGGGCATCACCTGCATCAGGCCGCGGGCGCCGGCGTGGCTGATGGCCTCGGGGTTCAGCTCGGTCTCCTGCCGGGCGATCGCCATCGCCAGCGCGGGTTCCACGGCGCTGGCATAGCGCGCAAGCTCGGTCACCGGGTAATAGGCGGGCATCAGCACCAGACCCTTGCGGGTCGCGGTCTTGGCGATGCGCACGGCATAGTGCGGCCGGCCCAGTTCCAGCGCCAGATCGGCCAGCGCGCCCAGCGCCGCGCCCCCCTCGATGCGCTGCGACAGGTGGATGAAGGTCTGGAAGGCCAGCGCATCCTCGCCCGCGAAATGCACGATCGCCGCCATCCGCACGTCGTCGGTGCGGGTGACCGGGCTTTTCTGCCAGTCGGGCAGGTCGCTCGCGGTCAGCATCGGGTCGCCCGGGGCGCCGATCGCGGCCGCCGCAAGCTGGCCGTAGAACGAGGTCTGGTGGCGTGCCGCGCGCGCATAGGCCGCCTCGGCCGCCGCCGCATCGCCCGCGGCCGCGTGGGCGCGGCCCAGCCAATAGCCGCCGCGGCCCAGGCTGATCGGCGTCTCGACCGCCGCCTCGAACCGCTCGAAATGGCCGATCGCGCGGGCCGGATCGCCCCGCCGGCGCAGCGCCACCCAGCCCGCCAGCCATTCGAGATCGGCATAGTCGTAGCCGTCGGCCGGCGTCAGGCCGTGGCGGGTGGCCAGCCGGTAGGCCAGCTCGCCCCGCCCCTCGCGCGTGGCGCGGCGCACCAGCATCGCCCGGCGCTCGGCCCACAGCTTGGGGTCCGCCATCTCGTCCACGCCGACGCCGTCGAGATACCGC
>JAVVFE010000132.1:0-7789 GCA_032251175.1 Thermohalobaculum sp. | reverse complement strand
CCATGCGGGATGCCCCCGCGACCGCCCGATGGCACGGCCGAGGAACGCGTGCGCGGCCCCTGCCCCGCCCGACCATGTGCCGCCCGCTTCCCCCGTGACGCAGGCGCAAGGATCGGCTATCCCCGGTCTGAGCAGCCAACGGAGCCCGATCCCCGTGACCCACGTCCCTGCCCTCAGCGTCACCATCGGTGGCGGCGACGTCAGCGCCGCGATGTTCGCCAATGACCGCCCCTTTGGCCTGATCGCGGGCCCCTGCCAGGCCGAGGGCATCGAGCAGTCGGTCGCCATCGCCGGCCACATGCGCGAGGTCTGCGCCGCCCGCGGCATCGCCTTCGTGTTCAAGGCCAGCTTCGACAAGGCCAACCGCACCTCGCTGGGCGGTCAGCGCGGGCTTGGCATCGAGAAGGGCCTCGAAGTCCTCGCCGAGGTGCGCCGGCAGGTGGGCGTCCCGGTCCTGACCGATGTCCACACCGCCGAACAATGCCGCGCGGCAGGCGGCGTGGTCGATGCCCTCCAGATCCCCGCCTTCCTGTGCCGCCAGACCGACCTGCTGATCGCCGCGGGCGAGACCGGCAAGCCGGTCAATGTCAAGAAGGGCCAGTTCCTCGCGCCCTGGGACATGCCGAACGTGGCCGCCAAGATCGCCTCGACCGGCAACCGCGCCATCATGCTGTGCGAGCGGGGCACCAGCTTCGGCTACAACACGCTGGTGACCGACATGCGCGCCCTGCCCCAGATGGCGGCGACCGGCTACCCGGTGATCTTCGACGCCACCCACTCGGTGCAGCAGCCCGGCGGGCTGGGCGGCGCCTCGGGCGGGCAGCGCGAGTTCGCGCCGGTGCTGGCGCGCGCAGCCGCCGCCGTGGGGGTCGCGGGCTTCTTCATCGAGACCCACCCCGACCCCGACCGCGCCCCCTCGGACGGGCCGAACATGATCCCGCTCGACCGGATGGCGGGGCTGCTCGACACGCTTCTGGCCTTCGACCGCGTCGCCAAGGCCGACCCCGTCCGGCTCTGAAACCCAAGGACAAGGACCGATCATGAGCGCCATGCCCAAGCCCCTGACCGAGGTCGAGGAAAACACCTGGGCCAGCCTCAGCCTGCCGATGATCAAGCCCACGGGCTTCCGCGAATACGACGCCCGCTGGCGCTATCCGCAGGAGATCAACCTGATCGGCATGCAGGCGCTGGGCCTTGGCATCGCCACGCAGCTCCACGAGATGGGCCTGCCGGCGGTGGTGGCGGTCGGCAACGACTACCGCTCGTATTCGGTGGCAATCAAGCAGGCGCTGACGCTGGGGCTGATGATGGGCGGCGCCGAGGTGCGCGACATCGGCCCCGCCATCACGCCGATGTGCTACTTCGCGTCCTTCGCGCTCGATGCGCAGGCGGTGGCGATGGTCACCGCCAGCCACAACCCGAACGGCTGGACCGGGGTCAAGATCGGCTTCCACCGCCCGCTGACCCACGGCCCCGAGGAGATGGGCGCCCTGCGCGACATCGTCATGACCGGCGATGGCGTGGCGCGCGACGGCGGGCGCTATGTCCGGGTCGAGGGGCTGAGGAAGCAGTATATCGACGATCTGGTGGGCGACTTCCGCCTGTCGCGCCCGCTCAAGGTGGTCTGCGCCACCGGCAACGGCACGGCCGGCGCCTTCGCGCCCGAAGTGCTTCGCCGGATCGGCGCGCAGGTGGTCGAGAGCCACGCGACCCCCGACTACACCTTCCCGCACTACAACCCCAACCCCGAGGCCATGGAGATGCTGCACGACATGGCCCGCACACTGCGCGCGTCGGGCGCCGACCTCGCACTTGGCTTCGACGGCGACGGCGACCGCTGCGGCGTGGTCGACGACGAGGGCGAGGAGATCTTCGCCGACAAGGTCGGTGTCATCATGGCGCGCGACCTGATCAAGCTCTACCCGGGGTCGACCTTCGTGGCGGATGTGAAATCCACCGGCCTGTTCGCCTCGGACCCCGACCTGATCGCGGGCGGCGCCAAGGCCGATTACTGGAAGACCGGCCACAGCCACATGAAGCGCCGGGTGCACGAGATCGGCGCGCTCGCGGGCTTCGAGAAGTCGGGCCACTACTTCCTCGCCCCCCCCATCGGCAAGGGCTATGACGACGGCATGCGGGTGGCGGTCGAGATCTGCAAGCTGCTCGACCGCAACCCCGGCCGCTCGATGTCGGACCTGCGCCGGGCGCTGCCGGTGACCTATGCCACGCCGACCATGTCGCCGCATTGCGCCGACGAGGAAAAATACAAGGTCATCGAGCGGTTGCAGGCGAAGCTTGTGGCGATGGCCGAGGCGGGCGCGAAGCTGGGCCCGCTGAAGATCGAGCGCGTCGTCACCGTCAACGGCGCCCGCGTGATGCTGGAAGGCGGCGCCTGGGCGCTGGTGCGGGCGTCCTCGAACACCCCGAACCTGGTGGTGGTGTGCGAGAGCCCAACCTCGCGCGACGAGTTGCGCGCGATCTTCGAGGCGCTCGATGCGGTGATCCGCACCGAGCCCTCGGTGGGGGACTACGACCAGACGTTCTGAGGCCCAGAAGGAGGCCCCGGGTCAAGCCCGGGGCCCAAGGCGGACGGTGTCGCGCGATCCGCTGGTGATTGGCGCGCGCTGCCCCGGGCTTGACCCGGGGCCACCTTGGGGCTGCCACCATCCCGACCACCGCTCACAGCCCGGCCAGCACCCCCTCGAGCGCCGCGAAATGCGCCGCCCAGGTCGGCCGCCGCCACCCGGCCAGGCGCGCGATTTGCGCCGCCCGGCGCGCCGAGGGTTCGGCCGCATACGCCTCGATCGCCGCCATCCAGCCCGGCCCGTCCAGCGGGTCGAGCCAGTCGGGCACGTCGCCCCCCACCTCGCGCAGCGCCGGCAGGTCGGCCGCGATCACCGGCACGCCCGCCGCCAGCGCCTCGGCCAGCGGCAGGCCGAAGCCTTCCGCAAGGCTCGGGAACAGCAGCGCCCTGGCGCCCGCCAGCAGCCGCGCGACGGCCGGATCGGGCAGATCGGCATGCTCGAACACCGTGCGCCCCATCATCGGCGCGCGGTCCAGCATGGCGATGGCCTGTCCCGCCTCCCAACCCCGGCGCCCGACGATGTGCAGGGGCGGCGTCGCCTCGGGCGTGCGCGTCTCCCAGAACCGGCGCCAGATGGTCAGCAGCAGCAGGTGGTTCTTGCGCCCCTCGATGGTTCCCAGGCAAACGAACCCGCCCGTCCCCGCAGCCGCCGCCGGCGGTGGCGTCGTCACGCCCAGCGGGATCACCGTGCCGCCCGGCAGCGCCAGACCCTCGCGCGCCGCACAGGCCCGCGCCGCGCGCTCTGCCGCTCGCGTGGTGAAGACCAGATGCACGGCCCCCGCCATCGCCGCCAGCTTCACCCGGAACTGCGCCGGCGTCGCGGGCCGGGCGAATTCCGGCCAGTCGAGCGGGATGGTGTCGTGCAGCAGCACCACGGGCCGCAGCCCGGCCGCGCGCAGCGCCGCCATGTTCTCGGGCGCGAGGTTGTCGTGCCCGACATTCAGCGCCACCGCCCCTGGCGCCAGATGCGCGCGCAGAAGCGCCGCCAGCCCGCGCCGCCCCGACGCCCCCGCCGACAGCCGCCGCACCGCGGCCTCGGCGCCCCGCACCGCGCGGTCGCGCCCGGGCGCGAGCAGCCCGGCAAGGTCCAGCCCGCCCTCGCCCGGCGCATCCAGCGCCGCCGCAAGACCCGCGGCCTGCCCGGGCGCGATCAAGTGCTGGCGCGCGCCGACCCGGCAGAGCAGCGCCGCCCCCCGCGCCAGCGCGTGGTCGAGATAGGCGCGCTCGACCCGGTCGATCCCGCTGGGCGTGGCATGGCGCAGCCGCTGCACGCTGCGTGTGACATCCAGCAGCAGCGGCGCGCCGGTCATCGCGCCCCGCGCCCGCAATCCGGCCTTTTATCAAGGCTGTCGGCTCGTATCCTCGCACGCGGGGCGGACGCGCCCGGCAGGCGGTCGCGGGTCTGCGCCACGCCGCTCACCCGCCCGCTGCACCGCCCGCCACGGCCTTGAGATACAGCGCGAACTCGGGGCCCAGATCGGGCCGCTGCAAGGCGAAGGCGACGGTCGCCTGCAGGAACCCCGCCTTCGAGCCGCAATCGAACCGCGTGCCTTCGAAACGGTAGCCCACCACACCCCCGGGCGCGCCGACCTGCTCGGCAATCGCGTCGGTCAACTGGATCTCGCCACCCGCCCCGCGCTTGCGTGCCTCCAGGCTCTCCATCACCGCCGGGGTCAGGATATAGCGCCCGATCACCGCGACGCGCGACGGCGCATCGGCGGCTTTCGGCTTTTCCACCAGGCCGCGCGCCTCGACCATCCGCCCGTCGTCGCGCGCGACATCGAGGATGCCGTAGGACGACACCTGCGTCGGCGCGACATCGACGGCGGCGACCATGCACCCGCCCTGTCCGCGCGCCGTATAGGCTTCGACCATCTGCGCAAGGCAGCCGCGCTCGCCCGAGATCACGTCGTCGGGCAGGATGACCGCGAAGGGCTCGTCGCCCACCAGCCGGCGCGCGCACCAGACCGCATGGCCCAGCCCCAGCGCCTCCTGCTGGCGGATATAGGCGATGGCGCCCGAGGGCATGGTGGCATGCTCGACCGCGGCCAGCAGGTCCGCCTTGCCCGAGGCCGCCAGCGCCCGCTCGAGGCTGGGGGCGGCGTCGAAATAATCCTCCAGCGCCGACTTGCCGCGAGCGGTGACGAAGATGAATTCCTCGATCCCGGCCTCGCGCGCCTCGTCGATCGCGTACTGGATCAGTGGCCGGTCGACCAGCGGCAGCATCTCCTTCGGCATCGACTTGGTTGCCGGCAGAAAGCGGGTGCCGAGGCCCGCCACGGGAAAGACGGCAGTGCGAACGCGTCGCTGCATGATGGCTCTCGTTGTTCGATCGGGCAGACGTCTCAGGGATATCCGTGCAGAAAGCGACCTCCCGGCCGCGCTCGGCGCACCTCAGCGGATCACACCGTGCCGCGCGCCGCCAGCACCTTTTCGATCCGGGGCACATCCTCGGGGTTGTTCAGCTCCCAGAACGCGGCGCCGCGCGCCTCGACCTCGACGCAGGCAACCGCGATGCCGTGTTCGAGGAAGCGGAGCTGCTCGAGCCCCTCGCTCGCCTCCAGCACGCCCGGCGCAAGCCCGACATAGCGCGCGAGCGCCGCCGGGCGATAGGCATAGACGCCGACATGGTGGAACACCGGCACCGCGTGGCGCCGGGCGGGGTCGGCGTAAGGCAGCACTTCCTTCGAGAAATAAAGCGCCCGGCCCGCGCGGTCCATCACCGCGGTGGTGCCGCCCACGCGCCCCGCGCGGCGGTCTGCGACGAAGCCGTCCAGCGCCTCGGCATCGCAGCGCAGCACCGGGGTTGCGACCTCGACGGCGGGGTCGGCGCGCATCGCGTCCACCAGCGCCTCGACGAACCAGGGTGGCGTCAGCGGCGCATCGCCCTGAAGGTTCACGACGATGCCGGGCGGCTGCGCCAGCCCCGCCACGGCTTCGGCGCAGCGTTCGGTGCCGTTCGCGCAATCGGGGCTGGTCATCGCCACCTCGGCGCCGAAGCCGCGGGCGTGCTCGGCGATGCGGTCGTCGTCGGTCGCGACCAGCACGCGGGCGATGCCGCGCACCGCCATCGCCGCGTCCCACGACCGGCGGATCAGGCTGCGCGCCTCGCCAGTGGCGCCACGCAGCGCGGCCAGCGGCTTGGCCGGATAGCGGGTCGAGGCATAGCGCGCGGGGATGATGATCCAGGCGTCGGTCACAGGGTCACTCCCGGCACACGGGCGAGGAAGAAGGGGTTCTCGTAGCCCGGCTTGCCGTAGGCCAGCGGGGTCAGATCGTCGAAGCGCAGCACCTCGCCGCCCGCGGCCCGCAGCACGGCGTGGCCGGCGGCGGTGTCCCACTCCATCGTGCGGCCGAGGCGCGGGTAGAAATCCGCCTCGCCCGCCGCCAGCAGGCAGAACTTGAGCGACGAGCCCGCGCTCTTGAACTCGGCGACGGAGTAGCGCGCGATATAGTCGTCGGTCGCCTGGTCGCGGTGCGATTTCGAGGCGACCACCCGCAGGCCCGCGGCGCCGGGCACCGCCACGGCGATCTCGCGCGCGCTGCCGGGCACGGGGTCGCCCGACGCGCCGACCTCCTCCTCGACCGCGCCGCCGGCGGCGAGGCTGCGGAACATCCGCCCCTTGGCGGGCGCCAGCACGACGCCCATCACCGGGCGACCGGCCTCGATCAGCGCGATGTTGACGGTGAAATCGCCACGGCGTTGCACGAATTCCCTGGTTCCATCCAGTGGATCGACCAGGAAGAAGCGGTCATGGCCAGTGGCGGCATGGGTCGCCGCCTGTTCCTCGGTCACCTGCGCGATGTCGGGGAAGGCGGCCGCGAGCCCATCCGAGATGATCCGGTCGGCGGCAAGGTCGGCCTCGGTCACCGGCGAGGCGTCGGCCTTGGCGCGGGTCTCGAAGTCCGGCGAGCGATAGACCGCCATGATCGCACGCCCTGCGGCCAGCGCCAGGCGGCGGATCTCGGCCTCGATCCTCTCGGGCGTGGCGGTCGTTTCGGGCGTGGCGGTCATCGGCTCTCCCTCACGCGGCATCCCGGCGCGGTTTAGACGGCATCGCGCGCGGCTTTGCAAGCCCGCGCCTTGCCGCTCGCGCTCCCCCCGGGTATGGAGGGTGGACCCGTGCACACCCCCAGGTGAGACCACCGATGCCCGTGACGCTGAGCCATGAGGCGCCCGATTTCGAGCGCCGCTTTGCCGCCCTCCTCGACATGAAGCGCGAGTCGAGCGCCGATGTCGACGCCGCCGTCGCCGCGATCATCGAGGACGTGGCCACCCGCGGGCTCGATGCGGTGCTCGCGCTCACCCGCCGGTTCGACCGCTGGGACGTGACCGAGGCGACGCTGGCCTTCACCGAGGCCGAAATCGACGCCGCCATCGCCGCCGTCCCCGCCCCCGAGATGGCGGCGCTGGAACTCGCGGCCGAGCGCATCACCGCCTACCACGCCCGCCAGTTGCCCGAGGACGAGATGTGGGAGGACGCGGCCGGCGTCACCCTGGGCTGGCGCTGGACAGCAGTGGACGCGGCCGGGCTGTATGTGCCCGGGGGGCTGGCGAGCTATCCCTCCTCGGTATTGATGAACGCGATCCCCGCCCAGGTCGCCGGCGTCGGGCGCATCGAGGTCTGCGCCCCCACGCCCGATGGCCGTTTCAACCCGCTGGTGCTGGCTGCGGCGCGGCTGGGGGGCGTCGGCCGCGTCTGGCGCATCGGCGGCGCGCAGGCGATCGCGGCGATGGCCTATGGCGCGGGCCCGATCCGGCCGGTGGACAAGATCACCGGCCCCGGCAACGCCTATGTGGCGGCGGCCAAGCGGCGCGTCTTCGGGCGCGTCGGCATCGACATGATCGCCGGCCCCTCGGAAATCCTGGTGATCGCCGACGCCGACAACGACCCTGACTGGATCGCGACCGACCTGATGAGCCAGGCCGAACATGATGAGAGCGCCCAGGCGATCCTGATCACCACCGACGCAGGCTTCGGCGAGGCGGTCCTGCGCGCGGTCGAGCGCCTGCTGCAACGGCTCGAGCGCACCGCCATCGCCGGCGCAAGCTGGCGCGACTTCGGCGCGGTGGTGGTGGCAAAGGACCTCGCGCAATCGGCCGAGCTGGCCAACCGCATCGCGCCCGAACACCTCGAGCTGTGCGTCGCCGACCCCGAGCGGCTGATGGGCGAGATCCGGCACGCCGGCGCCATCTTCCTCGGC
>JAVVFE010000131.1:0-7813 GCA_032251175.1 Thermohalobaculum sp. | reverse complement strand
CGCGCATGGCCGGGCGATGGCGGGCGTCGCAGCCCACCCACGGCTCGCGCATATGTGGCTGGCGGCGCGCGGGCGGGGGCTGGGGGCGGAGGCGGCCCTGATCGCCGCGATCCTGGCCGAGCGCGACCCGCTGGCGGCCGACGGCCCCGCGCCGGCCGATCTGGCGCTGAGGATCGAGGCGGTGGCCGATCCGCGCCGGTTTGAGGCCGGCCATCCATGCCGCGTCAACCGCGGTGCGGTCGCGCGCATCCGGGCCGAGGCGCGGCGGCTGGACCCCGGGCGGGCCGATCCGCGGCGCGCGGGCGCCGAGATGGGCGCGCTGGTCTCGCTGGCCTATCCCGACCGGGTGGGCCGGCGGCGGGCGGGCGCGGCGGCACGCTTCCTGCTGGCGAACGGGCGCGGCGCCGAGATCGCGGCGGGCGACCCGCTGGGCGCGGCGCGGCTGATCGTGGCCACCGAGGTCGAGGACACCGGGCGCGACGCGCGCATCCGCCACGGCGCGGCGCTGGCCGAGGCGGACCTGCGCGCCCTGCATGGCGGCGCGATCGCCTGGGTCGCGCATGTCGGCTGGTCGCGCCGCGCCCGCGCGGTCGAGGCGGTGCGCCGCGAGGTGTTCGGCGCCCTGGTGCTGCGCGAGGAGCCGCTGGCCGATGCCGCCCCCGACGCGCTGGGCCGGGCGCTGGCGGAAGGGGTGCGCGACCTCGGCCTCGGCGTGCTGGGCTGGACGGAGGCGGCGGCGAGCCTGCGCGACCGGGTGCGCTGGCTGAAGGGACAAGGCGCGAGTGCGCTGGCGGCGCGCCTGCCCGACTGGTCCGAGGCGGGGCTGCTGAACACGCTGGACGACTGGCTTGCGCCGTATCTGGCCGGGTTGCGGCGGATCGAGCAGGCCGGCCGGGTCGATCTGGCCGCCGCGCTGCGCGCCGCGCTGGGCCGGGAGCTTGCGGCCGAGGTGGACCGCGCCGCCCCCGCCCATTTCGAGACGCCGCTGGGCGGGCGGGCGCCGATCGACTATGGCCGCGAGGTGCCGACCGTCGCGATCCGGGTGCAGGAGCTGTTCGGCCTGACCCGCCACCCCTGCGTCGGCGCGCCGCCGGTGGCGCTGTCGCTGGAGCTGCTGTCGCCCGCGCATCGCCCGGTGCAGGTGACGCGCGACCTGCCGGGCTTCTGGGCCAATTCCTATGCGGAGGTGCGCAAGGAGATGCGGGCGCGCTATCCACGGCACCCCTGGCCCGACAACCCGGCCGAGGCCGCGCCGACGCGGCGCGCCAAGCCGCGGTCGGGGTGAGGGGGCGCACGGTCCCGTGCCGAACGACGCCGCCTGCCCTTCGGGATGCGCTGCGCGCCCCGGGCTCGAGCCGGGGCCTCGCGCCGCAAATGCCCCGGCCGAGGCCCCGGGTCAGGCCCGGGGCGCAGCGGCGTATGGCGTGGGTCAGGTGGAGGCGCGGGGGGTAGGCCCGTGCTGCGCCGTGCCTTGCGGGCGCGGCCGAGGCCCCGGGTCAAGCCCGGGGCGGCGGCGTATGGTGCGGCTCGGGTGGGAGCGCTCCCCCGGGCGCCGCCGCCGTCGCCGCCGCCGCAGCGCCCCCGGCCGGTCAGCCGGTGATGCTGCGGAACTGCGACGAGGCGACCGCGAGTTTGGCGACGGTCAGCGCGCCGCCCTCGTTCAGCTCGCGCACCAGCCGTTCGGCGCGGGTGACCGCCTCGGCATGGGCCGCGGCCCAGCCGTCGATGCAGGCGGTGCCGGTGCAGTCGGCCTGGGCGTCGAGGGCTGCCGCCGCGATCAGCGACTGCTGCGAGCGCAGGTCCGAGACGAGGCGGCTGACGGCGATGCGCTCCCAGTGGTCGGAGGTCATCAGCCCGCGGGCGCTGGCGCGCAGCCAGTCGAGGCCGAAGCGGGCGCCGGCGGCGAAATAGGTCTCGGCCACCTCGATCACGTCGCGCTTGCGGGTGCGGGCCACGTCGACGATGTCGAGCGCGCCGCCGAGGAATTCGAGCCCGCTGATCCGCGCGGCCAGCGCCTCGGGCACACCCGCTTCGGTGAGGGTCGCGACCCGGGTTTGCAGCCGCGTGCGCAGGAAGTCGCGCAGCATCCCCGAGATGTTGCCGGCGATCTGCCGCACGCCGGGCTGGTAGGCCGCGATCACCGCGGCCACGCCGCGGTCCGAGGCGCGGGCGAGGATCGCCTGGCTTTGCGAGGCGATCAGGTCCGAGAGCGCCAGATACATGGCATTCTGCGCCTCGGCCGGGACCCTGGTGTCGAGCGCGTGGATCTCGGCGCGGACCTGCTCGATCTCGAAGATGTCGCGGCCGATGGCGAACGCCTTGACGATCAGCGCGGGGTCCGCCCCGGTCTCCTCGCCGATGCGGTTGGTCAGCGCGGGGCCGGCCTCGTTGACCACGGCGTTGGCGAGCACGGTGGCGATGATCTCGCGCCGCAGCCGATGGCCGAGGATCGCCTCGCGATGGGCGGTGCGCAGCGGCGTCGGCATGTAGTCGATCAGGAAGCGGGTGCAGTGGTCCTCGTCCGGCAGGCCGGAGGCGACGATCTGGTCGAACAGCACGATCTTGGCATAGGCGATCAGCACCGCGATCTCGGGCCGGGTGAGGCCGAGGCCGCGCGTGCGCAGGTCGGCCAGCGCCTCGTCGTTCGGCAAAAGCTCGATCTCGCGGTTGAGCAGGCCGCGCTGCTCGAGCGCGCGCATGAAGCGGGCGTGGTCGTCGAGCAGCAGGGGGGCGCGGGCCTCGGTCATCGACAGCGCGAGGGTCTGGTTGTAGTTGTCCTCGAGCACGAGGGCGCCCACTTCGTCGGTCATCTTCGCCAGCAGCACGTTGCGCTGCTTGGCGGTCATGTCGCCGGCCTCGACCACGGCGCCGAGCGCGATCTTGATGTTGACCTCGTGGTCCGAGCAGTCGACCCCGGCCGAGTTGTCGACCGCGTCGGTGTTGAGCTTGACGCCGCAGCGGGCAAGCTCGATCCGGCCGCGCTGGGTGATGCCGAGATTGGCGCCCTCGCCGATCACCCGGGCGCGCACGTCGCGGCCATCCACCCGGATCGCGTCGTTGGTGCGGTCGCCGGCATCGGCATGGGTCTCGGCCGAAGCCTTGACGTAGGTGCCGATGCCGCCGAACCACAGCAGGTCGGCCTTGGCCGAAAGGATCGCCTTCATGAGCTGCGCGGGGGTCGCCTTGTCGGCGTCGAGCCCGGTCACGCGCCGCATTTCGGGCGTGAGCGCGATCGACTTGGCCGTGCGCGGGAACACGCCGCCGCCTTTCGAGATCAGCGCCGGGTCGTAGTCCTTCCAGCTTGTGCGCGGCGTGTCGAACAGGCGCTTGCGCTCGGCGAAGCTCGCCGCCGGGTCGGGATCGGGGTCGATGAAGATGTCGCGGTGGTCGAAGGCGGCGATCAGCCGGATCCGGTCGGACAGCAGCATGGCGTTGCCGAACACGTCGCCCGACATGTCGCCCACGCCGATCACGTCGAAGGCCTGGGTCTGGGTGTCATGGCCCAGTTCGCGGAAATGGCGCTTGACCGCCTCCCAGCCGCCCTTGGCGGTGATCCCCATGCCCTTGTGATCGTAGCCGTTCGAGCCGCCCGAGGCGAAGGCGTCGCCCAGCCAGAAGCCGTAATCGGCGGCCACGCCGTTGGCGATGTCCGAGAAGGTGGCGGTGCCCTTGTCGGCGGCGACGACGAGATAGGGGTCGTCGCCGTCGCGGCGCAGCACGGCCGGGGGCGGCACGACGGCGCCGCCGACCAGGTTGTCGGTGAGGTCGAGCAGGCCGCACAGGAAGGTCTTGTAGCAGCGGATCGCCTCGGCCTGGATTTCCTCGCGCGTGCCGCCCGCGGGCAGCCTGCGGGGCAGGAAGCCGCCCTTCGAGCCCACCGGCACGATGACCGCGTTCTTGACCTGCTGGGCCTTGACCAGGCCCAGCACCTCGGTGCGGTAGTCCTCCTTGCGGTCGGACCAGCGCAGGCCGCCGCGCGCCACCGGGCCGCCGCGCAGGTGCACGCCCTCGACCCAGGTGGCGTAGACGAAGATCTCGCGCCAGGGGCGCGGCAGCGGCAGCTCGTCGAGCCGGGCGCAGTCGAACTTGAACGAGACGTAGGGCTTGGGCTGGCCGTCGGCGCCGGGCTGGTAGGCGTTGGTGCGGATCGTCGCGCCGATGGCGTTGCGCAGGCGGCGCAGGATCTGGTCGATGTCGAGGCTGGGCACCGCCTCGAGCGCGGTCTCGATCGCCGTGCTGACGCGGGCGGCCTCGGCGGCGCGGGCCTCGGCGTCGAGGCCGCGCGACGGGTCGAACTGGACCGCGAAGAGCTGCACCAGAAGGCGCGCGATCTGGGGATACTGGGCGAGCGCATCCTCCATGTAGTCGACCGACCAGGGGATGCGGACTTGCCGCAGGAAGCGGCTGTAGGCGCGCAGCAGCGCCGTCTCGCGCGCGCTGAGCCCGGCCAGCAGCACCAGGCGGTTCAGCCGGTCGTCGTCCACCACGCCCCGCCAGGCGGCGTCGAAGGCGTCTTCCAGCTTGGCGCGCAGCCGCGTGAGGTCGATCTCGACGCCCGCGGCTGACAGCATGTGGAAGTCGTGGATCCAGGCGTCGGCGTCGTCCAGTTCGACCCGGTAGGGATGCTCGTTGAGGATGCGGAAGCCCATGTTCTCGAGCACCGGCAGCGCGTCCGACAGCGGCACCGGGTCGCCGAGGTGGTAGATCTTGAAGCGCACCGAGCGGTCGTCATCCTCGAGCCGGCGGTAGAAGCTGAGCGCGAGCGGGGTCTGCTCGCTGAGGGTGTCGAGCTTCTCGATGTCGCCGATGGCGGCGGCGACCTGCACATCCTCGCGGTAGCTGGCGCTGAAGCCCTTGCCGAAGCGGGCATGCAGGCGGTGGCCGGCGGCCTCGCCGGCATGGCCGATCAGCTCGTCGAGCAGCATGTCGCTCCACGAGCGCACCGCCTCGACGATCTCGGCCTCGAGCAGCGCGGTGTCGTAGGCGGGGACCGTGCCGGACTTCATCGCGATGACGAAATGGACGCGGGCGAGGCCCTCGGAACCGAACGAGGGCTCCCACGACGCCACCCGGCCGTCGAGCGCGGCGCTGAGGATGTTGCCGAGGCGCACGCGCAATTCGGTGTTGTAGCGCTCGCGCGCGACATAGACGAGGCACGAGACGAAGCGCCCGAAGCGGTCGGGCCGCAGGAACAGCCGGGTGCGCGGGCGGGTCGACAGGTGCAGGACGCCCATCGCGTTCTCGAACAACTGCTCCTCGGTCGCCTGGAACAGCTCGTCGCGCGGATAGGTTTCCAGCACGTTGGTCAGCGCCTTGCCGTCGTGGCTGGAGGGCGCGAAGTCAGCGCGCTCGATCACGTGGGTGACCTTGGCGCGCAGCAGCGGGATCTCGCGCGGGCTGCGGTTGTAGGCGGCCGAGGTGAACAGGCCGATGAAGACGTGCTCGCCGACCATCTTGCCCTTGGCGTCGAACCGCTTGACCGCGACCACGTCGAAATGCACCGCGCGGTGGACGGTCGAGCGCCGGTTGGCCTTGATGATCAGCAGTGGCGAGGGGTCGTGGGTGAAGTCGGAGAGCTGCGGCGACCAGTGCGCCGACTTGCCGTCCTTGTCGCGGATCACGGTGTAGTCGGGGTCGCGCATCAGGCCGAGGCCCGAGCCCGGCTCGAGCGCGAGCGCCGACTTGCGCGCAACCACGTCGAAGGCGCGGTAGCCGAGGAAGGTGAAGTGGTTGTTGGCGAGCCAGTCGAGGAACGCGCAGCACTCGTCGGTGGCGGCGGCGCCGGTGGCGGGCCCGCGCGCCTTGAGATCGGCCGAGACCGTGCGCAGGGTGTCGAGCATCTGGCGCCAGTCGACCACCGCGGCGCGGACATCGGCGAACATCCCGGCGAGCTCGCTCTCCAGCGCGGCGAGGGTGGCGGGCTCGGCGACCTGGTCGATCTGGATCTGGATGACCGATTCGGAGGTGCCCGGCGCGTCGGCGCCGGCAAGCCCGGTCAGGGCGCCCCTGGCATCGCGCTGCACCCGCAGCACCGGGTGGACCAGCGAGTGGATGCCGATGCCCTTCTCGGTGATCAGCACCGTGAGCGAATCGACCAGGAAGGGCATGTCGTCGTTGATCGCCTCGATGATGGTGTGGCTCGATTCCCAGCCATGCTCGGCGATCCGGGGGTTGTAGAGGCGCAGCTTCGTGGCGCCCGGCGCGCGCTTCTGGCAGAACTTCCATACCGCAAGGGTGGCGCCGTAGATCTCCTCGGCGGGCTGTTCCAGCAGCTCGTCGCGGGCGGCGGTGGCAAGGAAGGTGCCGAGCACGCCCGAGAAGGCCTTCGCCTCGGCGCCGTCGAGGCGTTCGGCGGCGATGGCGCGGACTTCCTCGAGCTTCTGGGCGATGCGGTCGCTGACGCTGAAAGACATGGCGTGAATTCCCCCCACGAAGTCTTTTCCGGCGATACCCACGGACGGGGTTCGCACGTTGCTGGTTCCGGCCCGTCCGGCCCGGCGGCGCGCCCCGAGCCTACAGCCCAATCGGGCCGATGGACAATGGCCGGGCGATCACGGACGCGCCAGCCGGCGCGCCGGGGACGCGCGGCACCAGCGGCCCGGACCGAAGGCCGTCGCCGGGCGCGCGCGCGGAGAGGGGTTGGCTGCGCCGGGCAGGGGGGCGGGCACGCGGGACTGGCTGCGCCGGGCAGGGGTGGGTGGTGGGCGCGAAAAGCTGACGGGACCGGGCCGGGACCGGGGCCGCGCGCGGTGCGGGTCAGGCCAGCCCGTCGGCGAAGGCGGTGAGGCGGGCGAGGGCCTCGCGCAGTTCCGCCTCGGGGCGGGTGAGGGCGACGCGCAGGTGCCCCGCGGCGGCGGTGCCAAAGCTTTCGCCCGGCATGACGGCGACATGGCGCGCGGCAAGCAGGCGGTGGGCGAAGTCGAGGCCCGAGAGCCCGGTGGGGCGGATGTCGAGCATCACATACATTCCCCCCGCCGGCGCGTTCGCCCGCACGGCACGCGCATTGCCCAGCGCCGCGAGCACCGCGTCGCGCCGGCGGCGGTAGCGCGCGGCGATGGCGTCCTCGATCGCCTGGCCTTGGGTCAGGGCGTATTCGGCGGCGTCCTGGATGAAGCCCGGCACGCCGTAGGTGGTGGTGGTGGCCAGCTCGCCGATGCGGGCGATCGCCGCCTCGGGGCCCAGCACCCAGCCGATGCGCGAGCCGGTCATGGCGTGGCTTTTCGACAGCGAGTTCACCACCAGCGTGCGCCCGGCCATGCCCGGCAGGTCGCGGGGGCTGGCGTGGCGGCCCTCGTGGATCTGCACGTCGTAGACCTCGTCCGAGATCAGCCACAGGTCGCGCCGGCAGCACAGCGCGGCGATCGCGGCCAGCCGCTCGGGCGTGTAGACCGCGCCGGTGGGATTGTTGGGCGTGTTCAGCAGGATCGCGCGGGTGTCGGGGGCGAGCGCCGCCTCGATCCGGGCGGCATCGGGCTGGAAGCCGTCCTCGGCCGGGGTCGGCACCACGATCGCCCGCCCGCCGGCGGCGCGCACGGTCTGCACATAGGTCGCGTAATAGGGGTCGAGCACGATGCAGGACTGGCCCGGGTCGAGCGTGGCGCTGAGCGCGGCGAACAGCCCGGCCTGGCCGCCGGGCACCACCTGCACCTGCGCAGGCGTGGCCGCGAGGGTGGTGCGCGCGGTGACCCGGTCGGCGATGGCGCGGCGCAGGGCGACCGAGCCCGGCACCGGCGGGTAGCCGAGATTGCCGCGCGCCTGGGAGGCTGCCATGGCCGCGAGGATGGCGGGGTCGGTCTTGATGTCGTGGTCGCCG
>JAVVFE010000130.1:0-7856 GCA_032251175.1 Thermohalobaculum sp. | reverse complement strand
GGACGCCCTGACCCCCGCGCCCGACGCGGCCTTTCCCTTCGCCGATCTGGCGAGCGGGGCGCGCTATACCGTGCGGATGAATCGCGGGCGCATCCCGTGGTGGATCGCCCTGCCCTCGCGCCGGGTGCCGGGGACGCGGCTGCGCGACTATCTCGGCGCGCTCGCGCTCATGCGTGCCGGCCCCGGGGCGACGGTGGCCGAGGCGATCGCCGATCGCGGCCCGCTGTGGCGCGGGTTCTGGGAGCCGCTGACGCTCGCCGCGATCAACACGACGCCCGAACGCGCCTCGGCGCAATTGCTGGCGCGGGTGATGATCGAGACCTTCGGCAAGGGCGCCGACGCGGCGCGCCCGATGTTCGCGCCCCACGGTCTGGGCCCCGCGCTGGTCGCGCCGGCGCTCGCGCGCCTCGCCGCGCAGGGGGTGGAGGTCGGCTTCAACCGCACCCTGCGCGGCATCGTTCGGAACGACGGGCAGGTGACCGGGCTGACCTTTGCCGATGGCACGCTTGCGCTGGGCCCGGCCGACCGGGTGGTGCTGGCCCTGCCGCCCTCGCGCCTGCGGCCGATCCTGCCGGAACTCGACCTGCCGGGCGACGCCTGCGCGATCCTCAACGCGCATTTCGTGGTGGACGACCCCGCCCTTGCCCGGGCCGCGCCGCTGACCGGCGTGCTGGGGGCGGTGACGCAATGGATCTTCGTGCGCGGCGACGTCGTCAGCCTCACGGTCAGCGCCGCCGACGCGCTGGGGCTGGTCGAGGCCGACCGCGACGAGCTGACAGCAAAACTGTGGGCCGAGACCCGCGCGGCGCTGGGACTGCGTGCAACCGATCACATCGCCGCGCGTATTCTCATCGAGAAACGGGCAACCTTTGACCAATCGCCCCAAGCTGTGGCAAAGCGGGCCAAGGCGACCACCCCAATGGCGAACCTTTTCCTCGCGGGGGACGCAACCGATACCGGCCTGCCCGCCACCATCGAAGGGGCGATCAGGTCGGGCGAGACCGCAGCCCACCTCGCGGCGGGACGGGCAGACAGAACAGGACGACCGGGACAGGCATGAACGACACCACGATCTCGGCCGAGAGCCTGGCGCGCGCCGAGGCGCTTGGCGCCCCCTCGCGCGCCGAGCGCAAGGCGATCGTCGCCGGGCAGGCCGAGCGCCTGTGGGATATGGCCAAGCCCGATGGGCATATCGTGTTCGAGTTGGAAGCCGACTGCACCATCCCGTCGGAATATGTCCTGCTGCGCCATTTCCTGGGCGAGATCGACCCCGAGCGCGAGGCCCGCATCGCCCGCTACCTGCGCAAGGTGCAGAACCCGGACGGGTCCTGGCCGCTGTTCCACGACGGCGCGGGCAACATCTCGGCCACGGTCAAGGGCTACTGGGCGCTGAAGCTGACCGGCGAGGACATCGACGCGCCGCACATGGCGCGCGCCCGGTCCTGGCTGCTGGGGCAAGGCGGTGCGGCCAAGGCCAACGTGTTCACCCGGATCATGATGGCCCTCTATCGCCAGATCCCGTGGCGCGGCATGCCCTGCATCCCGGTCGAGGCGATCCTGATGCCGGAATGGTTTCCGTTCCACATGTCGAAGATCGCCTACTGGTCGCGCACCGTGCTGACGCCCTTGCTGATCCTCTATGCCAAGCGCGCCAAGGCGGTGAACCCCACCGGGCGCGACATCCGCGAGCTGTTCCTGGTGCCGCCCGAACACCAGCGCAAATGGCAGATCAACCCCACCGGCAGCCGGATTGGCGAGATGTTCCTGCTGCTGGACCGCGCGTTGCAGAAGGCCGAGCCGCTGTCGCCCAAGCTGTTGCGCGAGCGCGCGATCCGCAAGGCCGAGGACTTCACCATCAGCCATCTGAACGGCGAGAGCGGGCTTGGCGCGATCTACCCCGCCATGGCGAACGCGGTGATGGCGCTGCGGGTGCTGGGCTATGCCGACGACCATCCGCACATGAAGATCGCACGGCAGGCCATTGAAAACCTTGTTATCGAGCGCGAGGATCAGATCTATCTGCAACCCTGCGTCTCGCCGGTCTGGGACACCGCGCTGGCCGCGCACGCCTTCCTCGAGAGCGGCGAGAAGGACGACCCCCGCCTGACCGCCGCGCTCGACTGGCTGGCCGAGCGGCAGATCCTCGACCATGTTGGCGACTGGGCGGTGCGCCGCCCCGGCCTGCGCCCCGGCGGCTGGGCGTTCCAGTACAACAACCCCGACTACCCCGACGTGGACGACACCGCCGTGGTGGTGCTGGCGATGCACCGCGCGAACCCCGAGCGGTATGCCGTGAACATCGCGCGGGCCTGCGAGTGGATCGTGGGCATGCAGTCGCGCTCCGGCGGCTGGGGGGCGTTCGACCCCGAGAACGAGCATTTCTACCTCAACTCGATCCCCTTCGCCGACCATGGCGCCCTGCTCGACCCGCCCACGGTGGACGTGACGGCGCGCTGCGTCGGCTGCCTCGCGCAGGTCGACCGCGAGGGCTTTGCCGACGCGATCCGCAAGGGCGTGGGCTTCATCCGGCGCGAGCAGGAGGCCGATGGCTCGTGGTTCGGGCGCTGGGGCGCGAATTACGTCTACGGCACCTGGTCGGCGCTGGTCGCGCTCAAGGGCGCGGGCGAGAACATGAACCAGCCCTATATCCGCCGTGCCGTCGCATGGCTGAAGGCGCGCCAGCGCCCCGATGGCGGCTGGGGCGAGGGGCTGGAGAGCTACGAGGACTGGGGCGCAGGCTTTGCCCGCGGCTCGACCGCCTCGCAGACCGCCTGGGCGCTCTTGGGGCTGATGTCGGCGGGCGAGACCGCGAGCGACAGCGTGACCCGCGGCATCGACTGGCTGGCCACCGCGCCGCGCGAGGCGAACGGGCCGCGCTGGCACGAGGCGCACTGGACCGGAACAGGATTTCCGAAAGTTTTCTATTTGAAGTATCATGGCTATGCGGCGTTCTTCCCGCTGTGGGCAATGGGCCGCTACGAGAACGTGATGGCCTCGAACGACCGCGAGGTGCGCTGGGGGATCTGATCCGGCCGGCGCCACGACCTGCGGGCGGTGCGCGGCGCGTGCGGTCGCAGTGCCCCCTTCCGCTCGGGGAGGGCGAGGGTGGGGGAGCGTGCGATGCAGACCCGAACCGCCATCGCCGGGCCCCTGCTCGGCATCGTCGCCGGGATGGAAAGCGAGCTTGCCGCCCTTGGCCCGCTGCGCGCAGACCCGCGACTTGCCTGCGCCGTGTCGGGCGCCCGCCCGGCGCAGGCCGAGGCCGAGGCGCGCCGCCTCGCGGCCCTGGGCTGCCGCGCGTTGCTGAGCTGGGGCGTGGCCGGCGGCCTGGACCCGCGCCTTGCGCCCGGCACGCTGATCATCGGCACCGAGGTGGTCGAGGAGAACGGCACGCGCCATGTGCTGGCCCGGCCCGCCGGCATCGCCGGGCGCCCGGCCCGGCTGATGGGGCTGGACCGCCCGGCGATGACCGCCCGCGACAAGGCGGCGCTGCACGCCGCGAGCGGGGCCGCGGCGGTCGACATGGAAACCCACCGCATCGCGCGGGCAGCCGAGGCGGCGGGGCTGCCGGTGATGGCGATCCGCGCCGTCGGCGACCCGGCCGCGCGCGCCCTGCCCCGGCTGGCGGCCGTGGCGCTGGGGCCGGACGGGCGGCCGCAACTCGCCCGCGTGATCCTGGGGCTGCTGGCCGAGCCCTGGGCCTTGCCGGGGCTGCTGCGCCTGAAGCGCGACACGGACGCCGCGCTGGGCGCGCTGGCGGGGGTTGCGGCGCAGATTCCCGGGCTCGCCGCCGGGCCATGAGCACCGGCGCAACGCTGCGCCACACTGCCCGGCTGGTTGTGCGACGCGACCGAGCCCTATCTGATGCTCGGGCGAGCGACGCTCACTCGGCCGCAATCGGCAGGGTGACGCCGGTATCGACCGGATTCACCGCGCCAAGCTGGCGGCGGTCGTCATCGGTCCAGGCGGCGATCAGCACGAGGCGGGGATCACCCGGCTCCTGCTCCATCTCGACCGGATCCACGAACACCAGAAGGCCGTTCTGGTCGATATAGAAGGTATGCTCGCCAAACGCCTGTTCGAGCTGCGGGATCGCTGGGTGCGCGGGATCGACGGGAGATGCGCCAATGGTCTCGCGGGCGGCCGCGATCTGCTGGTCGGTCAGTTTCATGGAAGATTTCGTCCCGTTCGGGTTCGGTCCGCCTGCCGTCAGGTCGTTGGGCGGACCATCTAAGGGCGTGAACTGTGACGACATGAAAAGGGTCGCAACCGCGGCGAGCGATTGCAACCCCTGTCTGCACCGAAAATGTCCGGTTTGTTCCCGTCCCTCACTCGGCCGCGAGCGGCTTTTTCTCGAGCTTGCCCATCTCCTCGGCCACGATGCGCTCGTGATGCTCCTCGGCCGGGCGCGCCTTGGTGAGGTCGATCTCGGGGGCGAAACCGCCCTCGGTGCGCAGGCCGGTGACGGCGAGCTTCAGCATCTTCAGCGGGTTCGAGAAGGCGATGTTGGCCGCCGTCGGCTCGTAGCCGCAATGGGCCATGCAGTCGCCGCACTTTTCGTAGTTGCCGGTGCCGTATTTCTCCCACTCGGTGGTCTCGATCAGTTCGGCATAGGTTTTCGCATAGCCCTCGCCCAGCAGGTAGCAGGGCTTCTGCCAGCCGAACACGTTGCGCGTGGGCATGCCCCAGGGCGTGCACTGCATTTCCTGGTTGCCCAGCAGGAAGTCGAGGAAAATGGGCGAGTGGCTGAGGTTCCACTTCGAGCCGCGGCTCTTGCCGATCCGCCAGACGTCGCGGAAGAATTCCTTGGTGCGGCGGCGGTTCAGGAAATGCGCCTGATCGGGCGCGCGCTCGTAGGCGAAGCCCGGGCTGATCGAGATGCCGACGCCCACCTTGGTGCAGTAATCGAGGTAGTCGGCCAGTTCCTCGGCCGGATAGCCCTCGAAGATCGTGGCGTTGACGTTGACGCGGAAGCCCTTGGCCTGCGCCGCCTTGATCGCCTTCACCGCCTTGACGAACACGCCCTTCTGGTCGACCGCCTTGTCGTGGTGGTCCTTGAGCCCGTCGAGATGGACCGAGAAGAACAGGTAAGGGCTGGGCTCGAACAGGTGCAGCTTCTTTTCCAGCAGCAGCGCGTTGGTGCAGAGCGAGACATAGAACTTGCGCGCGATCAGGCCCTTGACGATCTCGCCGATCTCGCGGTGGATCAGCGGCTCGCCGCCCGGGATCGCGACCATGGGGGCGCCGCATTCCTCGGCCGCCTGCCAGCATTCCTCGGGGGTCAGGCGGCGGTTCAGGATCAATTCGGGATAGTCGATCTTGCCGCAGCCCGAACAGGCCAGGTTGCAGCGGAACAGCGGCTCGAGCATCAGCACCAGCGGATAGCGCCGATTGCCGCGCAGCTTCTGGCCGAGGATGTAGCCTGCGACGCGCGCCTGCTGACGAAGGGGGATGGACACGTCTCTCTCCTGCTTCTGCCTTTGCCTCAGCCGGCCGCGATCATGCGCGGTCGCGCGGCGTCGAGTTCGCGCGGCAGGCGGAAGACCACGTCCTCGCGCGTGCCGCCCGCCGCTTCAACCACAAGATGGCGCCAGGTTGCAAGGCGGCCGAGGGTCTCCTGCACCAGAACCTCGGGCGCCGAGGCGCCGGCGCTGATGCCGACCGCCCCCACGCCGTCCAGCCAGGCGGGGTTCAGCGCCTCGGGCGTCGGCACCAGATGGGCGGGCACGCCCTGGGCCTGCGCGATCTCGACCAGCCGGTTCGAGTTCGACGAATTCGGCGCCCCCACCACCAGCACCAGGTCGACCCGGCCGCAGATGTCGATCACCGCCTGCTGGCGGTTCTGGGTGGCGTAGCAGATGTCGCGCGTGTCCTGCCCCTGCGCCCCGGGCCAGCGCGCGTGGATCGCAGCGACAATGCCCCGGGTGTCGATCACCGACAATGTCGTCTGCGTCACATAGGCCACGCGCTCGTCCGGGCCGAAGGGCAGCGCCGCGACGCCGGCGACATCGGCCACCACCTGCACCTCGGCCGGGATCTGGCCCAGCGTGCCCACCACCTCGGGGTGCCCGGCATGGCCGATCAGCACGACGCGGTAGCCGGCCTCGGCATAGCGGCGCCCCTCGGCATGGACCTTGGCCACCAGCGGGCAGGTTGCGTCGATCACCTCGAGCCCGCGGCGCGCGGCCTCGTCCTCGACGCGGCGGGCCACACCGTGGGCGCTGAAGATGGTCAGCGCCCCGGCCGGCACCGCGTCGAGATCCTCGACGAAGATCGCGCCCTTGGCGCGCAGATCGTCGCAGACCCGGGCGTTGTGCACGATTTCGTGGCGCACATAGACCGGCGCGCCATACAGTTCGAGCGCCCGCTCGACCGTCTCGATCGCACGTTCGACGCCCGCGCAGAACCCGCGCGGATTGGCAAGCACGACCCGAAGCGGTGACCGCCCTTCGACACGCTCCATGCCTCGTCTCCGTTGTTCGTGTGGGTGCTGCCTGCGCACCCCACTTCGTGCTTTTTCTTGGTCGTCAAGGATTGAGACGCCCGGGGCCGAAAGCAACCCCCCTTGGGCCCGCGATGCCGCAGTGCAGCGCGTTTCTCATGCGATTGTGACAGAGAGATCGCTGTTCCGCCACCCGGCGGGCAGCAGCAGCGCGGGGGGCGGCGGCTCAGACCGAATTCGCGCGCATGTGCGCGAGCAGGCCGGCGGCGCCGTCGCGGTCGAGAATGGCGGCGAATTCGTCGCGCTTGAGGATCAGGAACGAGGCGCCGCCCACCATCACGTCGATCACCAGGTGCCCGCGGTCGCCGAAATCGCGCACCCGCCAGTCCACCGGCAGGGTGCCGCCATTGGCGCGCGGGATGGCGGCGCGCACCAGCATGTCGCGCCGGGCGGGGCGCACCTCGCGGATCTCGGGCTTGGCCTCGAGCCCCTTGCCGAACTGCTTGCGGTAGAGGTCGGCCAGGAAGCCCGGCAGCAGGCCGCGGAACTCGGCCGTCTGGGCGGGGTCGAGCATGGCCGCCCGCTCGCCCAGCAGGAACTTCTCCCAGACGTCGAAGGCAAAGGCCGCGTCGATCGTCTGGCGCAGGGCGGCGAGGCGCTCGGCCTCGGGGCGGGCGGTGTCGGCCAGCGCGCCATGGGCGCCCTCGACCAGCCGCTCGGCCACCGCGCGCGCCGCAGCAGCATCGGCATCGGCGCGGGCGGCAAGGCTGCCCAGCGCAAGGGCTGTGGCGAGGAGGGGCGCGAGGATCAGGCTGGCAAGGCGCATGGGGTCGCTCCGGCAGGGATGTATCGGGGGGTTGAACGTAAGGCGGCGCGGGCTCCGGTGCGAGGGGGATCAGCGGCGCCCCAGCCGCACCAGCCAGGGGGTCAGCGCAAAGATCATCGCGACCGAGGCCGCCATGGCGATCGTCAGCATCAGCCCCATGCTGGCGGTGCCGCGGTGGTCCGACAGCGCCAGCGTCCCGAAGGCCGCGATCGTGGTCAGCGCGCTCGCCAGCACCGCGCGCGGGGTCGAGGTGTCGCCGACCGCGGCCGCCGCATCGCTGCGCAGCGCGAGGTGGATGCCCGCATCCACCCCTACCCCGATCATCAGCGGCAGCACGATCACGTTCGCGTAGTTGAACGGCAGGCCCAGCAGCACGCTCGCCGCCAGCGTCACCGCCCCCGCCAGCATCAGCGGCAGCAGGATGGCCGCGACCAGCCGCACCCGGCGCAGCACCAGGAAGGCCAGCACCAATGTGCCGCCCAGCGCGAGCCCCGCCGCCTGGACCATCGCCGCCGCGACCGCCCGCGCCGCCCCTTCGACCTGCGCGGGCGGCCCGCCGGCCTCGGGCGCGACCGCGGCCACCGCGGC
>JAVVFE010000129.1:0-7927 GCA_032251175.1 Thermohalobaculum sp. | reverse complement strand
AGAAATTGTGGCCCGACATGTAGATGCCGAACAGCGCCGAGGCCGCGCAGAACAGCGCGAAGTTCTTCTCGCTGATCGCCAGCACCGCCAGCGCCGCGCCGCAGGCCGCAGCCGTCGCGCCGATCACGAAGCCGGTGCGCCGCCCCAGCCGCCCCATCAGCGCCGACATCAGCGGCGCCGCCAGCATCGAGCCCGCCACCGTTATCGAGATCGTCACCGTCGCCAGCGCCTTGTTTTCCGCCAGCAGCGCGCCGGTCAGCCCGCCCAGGATGAAATGCACCGGCATCTGCGCGCCCAGCACCGACTGGGCCCAGACGAGGATCGCGACCGCCCGCCTGGCGCGGGCGTCGTCATGTTCGGGGAGGGCGGCGATATCGGTCATGGCCGCAGCTTTATTTAGCACGCGCGGGAAGTGCAATACGGCGCGGTGTCAGACCAGCCCTGCGCCGGGCGGCAGGCTCAGCGCGGTGCCATCTCGTCGGGGCGCACCTCGCGCGCCATGTGGTCGAGCACGGCATTGACGAACTTTGCTTCCTTGCCCTCGGCGAAAAACGCCTTCGCCACATCGACATATTCGCCGATGCTCACTTTGGGCGGAATGTCGCGCCGGGCGGTGATCTCGTGCCCCGCCGCGCGGAACACGGCGCGCAGCGTCGCGTCGATCCGGCCCAGCGGCCATTTCTCGATCAGCGCCCGGTCGGTGAGCTGGTCGATCGCGGCCTGGCGCGCCACCACGCCCTCGAGAATGTCGCGGAACAGGTCGACATCGGCCTCGCGATACTGGTCGCCATCGATCACGGCGCCCAAGCGGTGGGTCTCGAACTCGCGCCGCACGGTCTTCCAGTCGGTGCCGGTCAGCTCCATCTGGTAGAGCGCCTGCACCGCCGCGAGCCGGGCGGCCGACCGCGCGAGGCGGGCCTCGGAATGCGCGCGTCCGGCCATCACGCGGTCCTCGAACTGGCCGAGACCGCGGCGGTCATCACATCGGCCGCGGGGCCGGTGGGCCCGCCCCGAAAGCGGCGCGCCAGCGCGACCAGGTGCAGCGCCGCGGCCGCGGCACCGCCGCCCTTGTCCATGTCGGCAGGGTTGGCCCGCACCGCCGCCTGCGCCGTCGTCTCGCAGGTCAGGATGCCGTTGCCGATGCACAGGCCGCGTTCGACGCCCAGCCACATCAGGCCGCGCGCGCTGTCGTTGCAGACCGTGTCGTAATGCGTCGTCTCGCCCCGGATGACGCAGCCGAGCGCCACATAGCCCTCGAAGCGCCCGCTCTCGGCGGCGAGGCGGATGGCGGTCGGGATCTCGAGCGCGCCGGGCACCTCGACCAGCTCGACCGCGGCGCCCGCCTCGGCCAGCACGGCGCGCGCGCCGGCGATCAGCCCGTCGGCGATGGCGCGGTAATAGGGCGCCACCACGATCAGCACGCGCGGGCCCGGGGTCAGGCGGGGCAGGGGCAGGCCCTGGCTTTCGGTCGCGACCATCGTTCAGCCTCCGCGTCGGGGGATCGGCCGGGTCTCGACGATCGAGAGGCCGTATCCGTCGAGGCCGACCACCTTGGGCGCCGGCGAATTGGTCAGCAGGATCAGCTCGGTGATGCCCAGCGAGGTCAGGATCTGCGCGCCCACGCCATACTGGCGCAACTGCCGCGGCCCCGCCCCGGTCTTCGGCCGCAGCCGGTCCGACACCGCGGTGGGCGAGCTGTCGCGCAGGATCACCACCGCGCCCCGCCCTTCGGCGGCGATGGCGGCCATCGAATCGGGCACCTGGGTCGCGCGCTCGGGGTTCAGCGCGATCACGTCCTCGAGCGGGTCCAGCACATGCATGCGCACCAGCACCGGGCGGCCGTCGTCCACCGCGCCCTTGATCAGCGCGTAATGCTCGGCCCCGTCGGGCGCGTCGCGGAACACCCTGAGCCGCCAGGCGCCGCCGATCATCGAGGTGATCTCGGCCTCGTCCACCTCGCGCACCAGATGGTCGTGCCGGCGGCGATAGGCGATCAGGTCCGAGATGGTGCCGATCTTCAGCCCGTGGCGCTGGGCAAAGGCCACCAGGTCCGGCAGCCGCGCCATCGTGCCGTCGTCCTTCATGATCTCGCAGATCACGCCGGCGGGGGTCAGCCCGGCCAGCCGCGCGATGTCGACCGCCGCCTCGGTGTGGCCGGCGCGGACCAGCACGCCGCCCTCCTTCGCGCGCAGCGGGAACACATGGCCCGGCGTCGCGATGTCGGCCGGCGTCGAGCGCGGGTCGATCGCCACCGCGACCGTATGCGCCCGGTCATGCGCCGAGATGCCGGTGGTCACCCCCTCGCGCGCCTCGATCGAGACGGTGAAGGCGGTCTCGTGGCGCGAGCGGTTGTTCGACGACATCAGCGGCAGGCCCAGCGCGTCGACCCGCTCGCCCGGCATGGCCAGGCAGATCAGCCCGCGCCCGTGCATCGCCATGAAGGTGATCGCGTCGGGCGTGGCCATCTGCGCCGGGATCACCAGGTCGCCCTCGTTCTCGCGGTCCTCGTGATCGACCAGGATCACCATGCGCCCGTTGCGCGCCTCCTCGATGATCTCGGCGACGGGCGAGATGGCGTCGGTCCAGTCGGTCTCGGTCATGGCGCGGTCGCGGCTCCGGGGCGTGGGGGTGTCTCGGCGAGGCACTTAACCCGGACGGGGGGGGATTTCTAGGGGGGGTGGTGGTATCGCCTGCCAACTCGCAAGCCGCGGGCGCACGAACCGGTCGATGGTTGCCCTGGCCTTCTGGCCTGGCGGCCAGAGCCGAGGGATGGCCATCCTGGTCATCCCGGACTGTCCACCACCTTGACGGACGTGGCCAGCCGGCTTCGACACCCGCGCGGACACATGTCCGGGTCCGGCCATCCATGCCATGGCCGCATTTCAAGGCTGCCTCCGAGCGACATGGTCTCGTCAGATATGCGCAACTGCGGGGGATGCGTTTCCGCGAAACCCCGAAATGGTCGCGTTGCCGCCACGGCCCCCCGCTCAGGGCCGGAACGCCGCAAGCCGCGCGGCCAGCGTCGCGAGACCGTCCGCATCGGCATTGGCGAAGGCGATCCTCAGCGCCCGCTCGGCGCCCCAGTCGTGCCCCCCGGCGGCGGCAGGCGCGAACATCGTGCCGGGCAGCGTCAGGACCGACTGTTCGGTCACCAGCCGGCGGGCGAGCCGGTCGGACGGGATGGGATATGGCGGCTCGACCCAGGCGAAATAGGCGCCCGCACCCAGGATGCGCCAGCCGGGCAGGTGCGTCGCGAACGCCTCGCGCAGCGCGCGCCCGCGGGCGAGGATTTCCGCGCGCTCGCCCGCCACCCATTGCCCCAGATGGTCCAGCCCGTAGCGCGCGCCGAACTGGCCCACGCGGCTGGGGCAGATGGTCACGGTGTCGAGGAACTTCTCGATCTGCGCCAGCCGCCCGGCGCCCGTCACGATTGCCCCCACCCGGTGCCCGGTGAGGCGGAACACCTTGGAGAAGCTGTAGAGATGCACCAGCGTCTCGCGCCAGTCGTCGCGCGCGAACAGGTCGTGCGGCGCGCCCTGGCCGGAATGGAAGTCGCGATAGGTCTCGTCGACGATCAGCGCGGCGCCGTGCGCGCGGGCGAGGTCGTGGAACGCCTCCATCAGCGCGGGCGGGTATTCGGCGCCGGTGGGGTTGTTCGGCGTGATCAGCAGGATCGCCTTGACCGCGGGCGTCATGGCGGCGCGCGCGGCCGCGATGTCGGGCAGCATGGCGCCGTCGCAGGGGATCAGCACCGAGCCGATGCCGCTCATGTCGAGCCACATCTTGTGGTTGAAATACCATGGCACCGGCACCATCACGGCGTCGCCCGGGCCGCAGAGCGAGGCCACCGCCGCGCAGAACGCCTGGTTGCAGCCCGAGGTGATCGCGACCTCGGCCGGGGCGATGGTGCCGCCATAGAGCATCGACCAGCGCGCCGCAATCGCCTCGCGCAACGCGCTGTCACCCAGCACGGCGCCGTAGAGGTGCATCTCGGGGTCGTCCGCCACCGCCGCGGCCATGGCACGGCGCAGTTCGTCGGGCGGCGGCGCGACGGGGGCGGCCTGGCTGAAGTTCAGGAGCGGCCGGTCGGCGGGAAACACCGTCTCGGCGACCCAGCGGCGGGCCTCCATCACCGGGGGCGCGAAGACGGCGGCAAGGTTGGGGTTGATCGGCGGCATGGGGGTCTCGCGGCTGGTGCGGAGGGGACAGGCGGGCGACAGTAGGGGCCCCGGCCAGAAAATGCCAGAGCGGCACGCGCCAACCGCGCCTGCCCTTGACGCCGCGGCCCGGCCGCGCGACATGGGCGGGCATGGCCGAGACACCGATCCTGACGCTTTCCGACATCACCCTGGGCTTTGGCGGGCGACCGCTGTTCCGGGGCGTGAACCTGTCGCTCGGCACGGGCGAGCGCGCCTGCGTCGTCGGGCGCAACGGCTCGGGCAAGTCGACGCTGCTGAAGATCGCCGCCGGCCTGGTCGAGCCCGATGGCGGCACCCGCTGGGTGCAGCCCGGCGCGCGGATCGCCTATCTGCCGCAGGACCCCGACCCCACCGGCTTTGCGACGATGGGCGACTACGTCGCGGCCGAGTTGCCCGAGACCGACCGCTGGCGGGCCGAGGCGGCGATGGACGGGCTTCAGGTCAGTGCAGGGGCCGACCCGCGCACGGCCTCGGGCGGCGAGCGGCGCCGGGCGGCGCTGGCGCGCCTGATCGCGGGCGAGCCCGAACTGATGCTGCTCGACGAGCCGACCAACCACCTCGACATCGCCGCGATCGAATGGCTCGAGGCGCATCTCGCCGAGACCCGCGCGGGCTATGCGATCATCAGCCACGACCGCGCCTTTCTCGCGCGCCTCACCCGCGCGACGCTGTGGCTGGACCGCGGCGAGGTGCGCCGCAACGGCCAGGGCTTTGCCGGCTTCGAGGCGTGGCGCGAGAAGGTCTGGGAGGACGAGGACGCGCAGCGCCAGAAGCTCGACCGCCTGATCGCGCAGGAGACGCACTGGTCGGTCTACGGCATTTCGGCCCGGCGCACGCGCAATCAGGGGCGGCTGCGGAACCTCGAGGCGCTGAAGGCCGAGCGGCGCGCGCAGATCGGCCGGCAGGGACCGGCGGCGATGGCGATCGAGGCCGCCGCGCCCTCGGGCAAGCGGGTCATCGAGGCCGAGGGCATCGCCAAGAGCTATGACGGGCGGGTGATCTTCGAGGATTTCTCGATCCGCATCGGTCGGGGCGAGCGGGTCGCCATGGTCGGCCCCAACGGCGCGGGCAAGACGACGCTGCTCAATGTGCTGACCGGCCAGATCGCGCCCGATGCGGGGGCGGTGCGGCTCGGCACCAATATCGAGATGGCAGTGTTCGACCAGAACCGCGCCGCCCTCGATCCCGCAAAGTCGTTGTGGGAGACGCTGACCGAGGACCGGCTGACGCGCGTGAGCGGCGCCTCAGACCAGGTCATGGTGCGCGGCCGCCCCCGCCATGTCGTGGCGTATCTGAAGGACTTCCTGTTCGACGAGCGCCAGGCCCGCGGCCCGGTCAGCGCGCTGTCGGGCGGCGAGAAGGCGCGGCTTCTGCTGGCGCGGATCATGGCGCGTCCCTCGAACCTGCTGGTGCTGGACGAGCCGACCAACGACCTCGACGTCGAGACCCTGGACCTGTTGCAGGAGCTGATCGAGGAGTTCGACGGCACCGTGCTGCTGGTCAGCCACGACCGCGATTTCATCGACCGGGTTGCCACCACCACCATCGCGATGGAAGGCGACGGGCGCGCCACGACATATGCGGGCGGCTGGTCGGACTACCGGGCGCAGCGCGGCGAGGCGGACGGCCCGCGGCGCGCCCCATCGGCCGCCGTGCCGGCGGCGAAGGGGGCGGTCGCCGAGGCGCCCAAGTCCGCGCGGAAGCTCAGCTACAAGCAGGAGCGCCGCCTCGCCGACCTGCCCGCCGAGATCGCGCGCCTGAGCGCCGAGATCGGCAAGCTCGAGGGCCTGCTGTCGGACCCCGATCTGTATGGGCGCGAGCCGGTGAAGTTCGCCAAGGCGACCGAAATGCTCGACGAGCGCCGTGCGCGCCTCGATGCCGCCGAGACCGAATGGCTGGAACTCGAGGACCTGCGCGAGAGCCTCGCGGTCTGATACCGGCTTGTTCCGATCCGGGCCGATGCCGTCATGGCCGGGCTGTGCCCCGGGCTTGACCCGGGACCTCCTGCCGTCAGCCGTTCGAGCGAGGCCCCGGCTCAGGGGCAGGGCGCAGCGGGGTTCCCTGGATGGGGTCCGACCAATGCATTCCGGTCTGCGGCCCGGGGTCTGGCATCACCTCGCCGGCACGCCGGTTGCAGGACTTGCGCGACGAAAAAGGGGCGCCTCGGCGGGCGCCCCTTGTGGTCCCTGGCGGATGCCGCCGTCACTCGGCCGCGACGGCACCCTCGCCTGCCTTGCGCACCCGGCAGGCCGCGAACTTGAACTCGGGGATCTTGCCATAGGGGTCGAGCTGCGGGTTGGTAAGCACGTTGGCCGCCGCCTCGACATAGGCGAAGGGCACGAAGACCATGTCCTCGGCGACCGCACGGTCGGCGCGGGCCATGATCTCGATCGCCCCGCGCCGGGTCTCGATGCGGATCATCTCGCCGGGCTGCACGCCGAGGCGCCTGAGTGTCGCCGGGTGGAGCGAGGCGTTCGCCTCGGGCTCGGCCCAGTCGAGCACGCTGGCGCGCCGGGTCATCGAGCCGGTGTGCCAGTGTTCGAGCTGCCGCCCGGTGGACAGGATCATCGGGAACCGCTCGTCCGGCACCTCGGCCGGCGGGGTGACGCGCGCGGGCGTGAACTTGGCGCGGCCGCCGGCGCGGGGGAAGCCGTCGCCGAACACCACCGCCTGGCCCGGATCCTCGGGGCTGAGCGAGGGGTAGGTCACGGCGCCCTGCTCCTCGAGCCGGCCCCAGGTGATGTTGCGCAGCGACTGCATCCCCATCTTCATTTCCTTGAAGACCTCGGAGGGGTGCTTGTAGTCCCACTTGAGCCCCAGCCGCTTGGCAAGCTCGACGATGATCCACCAGTCTTCCCTGGCCTCGCCCGGCGGGTTCAGCGCCTTGCGGCCCATCTGCACCTGGCGGTTGGTGTTGGTGACGGTCCCGGTCTTTTCCGGCCAGGCCGAGGCCGGCAGGATCACGTCGGCGAAGTTGGCGGTCTCGGTCAGGAAGATGTCCTGCACCACCAGATGGTCGAGATGGGCGAGCGCCTTGCGGGCATGCTCGACATCGGGGTCGGACATCGCCGGGTTCTCGCCGAGGATATACATCCCCTTGATCTCGCCGCGGTAGATCGCGTCGATGATCTCGACCACGGTCAGGCCGGGCTCGGGGTTGATCTCCATCTGCCAGATCGAGCGGAACAGCTCGCGCGCGCCGGCGTCCTTCACCGACTGGTAGTCGGGCAGCACCATCGGGATCAGGCCCGCGTCCGACGCGCCCTGCACGTTGTTCTGCCCGCGCAGCGGGTGGAGCCCCGCGCCCGGCCGGCCGATCTGCCCGCACAACAGCGCGAGCGAGATCAGGCAGCGCGAGTTGTCGGTGCCGTGGATGTGCTGGCTGATGCCCATGCCCCAGAAGATCATGCCCGCCTTGGCCTTGGCGAAGGTGCGGGCGACGTCGCGCAGCATGTCGGGCTCGACGCCGCAGAGCGGCGCCATCTTCTCGGGTGCGTAGTCCTTCAGATGGTCGCGGAGCTGGAAGAAGCCTTCGGTGAAGCCCTGCACATAGTTGCGGTCGTAGAGCTTCTCCTCGACGATCACATGCATGATGGCGTTCAGCATCGCCACATCGGTGCCGGGGCGGAATTGCAGCATGTGGGTGGCAAAGCGCTTGAGCGCCTGGGCGCGGGGGTCCATCACGATCAGCTTGCCGCCGCGCTTGGCGAACTGCTTGAAATAGGTCG
>JAVVFE010000128.1:0-7959 GCA_032251175.1 Thermohalobaculum sp. | reverse complement strand
GACGCGGCGCGCGACCTGCCGCGCCAGCTTCGCCTGCGCGGCCTTGGCGGGCAGGTCGTCGTGGACTTCGCGCCGATGCCGAAGAAAGACCGGAAGCGCGTTGAAGACACGCTGAAATCGGCGTTCCGGCGCGATCCGATCGAGACTTCGCTCGCCGGCTGGACCGCGATGGGCCTGTTCGAGATCCAGCGCAAGCGCGAACGCCAGCCGCTGGCCGACCTGCTGGCGTAGCGCGCCGCCGCCGCGCGCCCCGTGTCCGACCCGCCGCCCGCGCCCGGTGACCACCGCCGGCCCGGGCCGGGCAGCCGGCGCAGCCGGGGGCGATCTGCCCGCAGGACGCGCCGATGGCACTTTTGCCGACTTCAACCGGCCCGATCGCGAAACGATGGAGACCCCGATGGCCCGACCCAAGCCGCCCGGAGCGAGTCCCCCCCGCAACGCCCCCGGGCCGCGCTGTCCGATCTGCGGCGCGCCGGCCCGGGCGGATTGGCGGCCGTTCTGCTCGCGCCGCTGCGCCGATGTCGACCTCGGCCGCTGGTTCACCGGCCGCTACGCGATCGCCGGCGAGGCGGTCTCCGACACCGGCGAGGGCGCCATCGGCCCCGACAGCGACAACACCGACGCCAGCGGGGCGTGACCGGAGAACGGCGACAACGGATCGCGACCGGACGGGGGCGCCCCCTCGGCGCGCCGGTCGCCTGCCGCACGCGCCTCCCGCCCGAGCGACTCGGCCAGATCCGCCGCCGCGTCCTCGCGCGCCCGGGCCGCGGCCACGCCCTTGCGAAGCCCGTCCAGGGGCGCACGGGCGGCAGCGACCGCAACGCCTGCCTCCGAGCGCCGGGCGATCAGCCGGGCCTGCCACGCCGTCAGCGCCTGCGCCCCGGCCATGTCGGTCGCGGCGGCGAGGCTTGCGAGGTCCGCCGCCGCGGCCGCCTGCGCGTCCTCTGCCGCCCGCAGCCGGGCCTCGGCACTGGCCAGCGCCGCCTCGGCCGCCATCCGCCGCGCCGCAAGCGCGCGCCGGACCCCCGCAAGCGCACGGACCGAGGGCGCGCTCATCGGTCTGCATTCATCGGCTTGCGCTCATCGGCTTGCGCTCATCGGTCTGCATTCATCGGTCTGCACTCATCGGCTTCCACTCATCGGCCCCAGGCCCGCGCCTGCGACGCCACCGCCAGCGCGCCGGCGGCGGCGCAGGTCGTCGGCGAAGACGATGGCGGCGGCGACCGCGCGGTAGTGCTCGGGCCGGACCTCGGACCCAACCGCGACCATGGCGTGCAGCGCGCGCGCCGTGGGCGGGTCGGCATGCAGCGGCACCCCCGCCTCGACCGCGCGCAGCCGGATCGCGGCGGCGATCTCGTCAACCCCCTTGGCGACGCAGACCGGCGCGGCACCAGGCGCCCGGCTCCACTGCAACGCGACCGCGTAATGCGTGGGGTTGGTGATGACGACGTCGGCCTTGGGCACGTCGTTCAGCATCCGGTTGGTGGCGATCTCGCGCGCGCGCTGGCGGCGCGAGGCGCGCATGTGCGGGTCGCCCTCGCTCTCCTTGCTCTCTTCCTTCAGCTCCTCATGGGTCATCCGCAACTGGCCCAGATGACGGTGATGCTGCCACACCGCGTCGATCAGGCCGATCACCACGGCAACCACGATCACCCCCTTTGCCACGGCCCAGAACTGCGCCTCGATCAGCCCGCCCATCAGCCGCGCCTCGATCCGCGAGTAGCCGGCCAGCCGATCGGTCTCGCCCGCGAGCGTGAGGCCCAGGATGCCCGCGACCGAGGCCAGCTTGACCGCGCTCTTGAGGAACTCGACCATGCCGTGCAGGCCGTATTTCTGCCCGGCATTCGCGACCGGCGAGATGCGCGACAGCTTGGGCACGATCTTGTCGGGCGCCGCCACGACCCGGCGCAGCGCGATCAGAAGGGCCAGCACCAGCACGCCGGGGACCATCAGGAACGGCAGCACCGACAGGCCCACGCGCCCGGCAAGCGCCGCGATCATGTCGCCGCCCCCGCCCGACAGCGCCTGGCGCGCCAGTGCCTCGGGATGCGCGAGCAGCGGCGTCAGCGTCTCGCCCAGCCGGGTTGCGGCCCAGCCCAGGCCGATCGCCATCGCCGCGGCAAAGCCCAGATAGGCGACGGCGGTCTGCAGGTCCTGCGACTGCGCGACATCGCCGCGCTCGCGCGCCTGCTCGATGCGCCGCTCGGTCGCGTCGTGGGTTTTCTCCTGACCCTCGTCGCCGTCCATCACCGCCCCCCAAGCGGCGCGGCGAAGACCGGGTGCAGCGCCTCGCCCCAGCGCGCCATCAGTTCGGGCACCGCCAGCCACAGCGTGCCGAGCCCCAGCGCGACCAGCAGCGGCGCGCCCACCAGCGCCACCAGAAGCTGCGGCATCGCCCGGCTCAGCGCGCCCAGCGCCAGGTTGTAGGCGAACCCCACCGCGACGAAGGGCAGCGCGAGCGAGATCGCCAGGGAAAACGCCGATGCCACCCGGCCGACGCCCCAGTCGGCCAGTTCCGCGGCTGACGGCGGGCGCCCGAACGGCAGCACGTCATAGAGGTCGGCCAGTGCCGCGACCACCGCGACATGCAGCCCCGCGGCCATCGCCAGCACGATGCCGCCCAGCATCAGCAGCGTCGCGATCGAGGGCTCGGACTCGGCGGCAACCCCGCCGAACAGTTGCGCGATGCCCACGTTCTGCGCGGCCACCGTGCCCGCGATCTGCAAGGCGATCACCATGACGCGGAAGGCAAACCCGATCACCAGGCCCGCCGCGGCCTCGGCGCCGATCACCGCGACCAGCGCGAGCGGCGTTGCGGGCGGGCTGCCCGCGACCTCGCGCACCATGGGCGCAAGCAGGAAGGTGACCCCCAGCGCGAGCCCCAGCTTCACCCGCATCGGCACCGCCCGCTCGCCGATCCCCGGCAGGATCGCGAGCGCCGCCGCCACGCGCGCGAACACGCCCGCATGCAGCAGCACCAGCCCCTGCGCGGTGGCGACGATGGCGGCGAGCGGCTCCTCCATCACGCGGTGCCGACCAGGCTGAGGCGCGTGCGGGTGCCGATCTCCTCGAACGACAGCACCGGCGCCTCGACCCCCTTGGCCTCGAGCACGCTGCGCAGGAAGCGCCGCCGCCGCCCCGAGGTTGCGATCACCGGGGCAAGGCCGCGGCGGGCGGGCTCGGCCAGCGCACCGCGCACGGCGGCGGCGAGGCGGTTGAACTCGTCCGGCGGCAGGACGACATCGGCCGCCGTCCCCTCGCCGCGTTCGTGCAGCGCGAACAGCGTCTCCCAGTCGGGGCCGAGCTGGATCAGCGGCAGGCGCCCCTCGGCATCGCACAGCCGCGCGACGATCAGAAAGGCGATGCGGCGGCGGACATGCTCGATGACCTCGTCCAGCCCCTGCCCCGCCGCCCGCGCCTCGGCCACGGCCTCGAGGATCAGCGGCAGGTTGCGCACCGGCACGCGCTCGTCCAGCAGGCCGCGCAAGACCGCCTGCAGCAGGTCGAGCGGCACCTTGTCGGGCACGAATTCGTCCAGCAGCCGCTTGTTCACCTCCGCCCGCGCGGGATCCGAGGGGCGGACGAACTCGTCCAGCAGCTTGCGCAACGCCCGGCGCGTCAGCAGCCGGCCGAAATTCGCCTTCAGCGTCTCGAGCAGGTGGGTCGCGACCACCTCGCCCGGGGTGATCACCGGCAGGCCCAGTGCCGCCGCCTCGTCGGCGCGGCGCTCCTCGACCCAGCGCGCGGGGGCGCCATAGACCGGCTCGGCGGTCTCGCGGCCCGGCAGATCGGTCGGCTCGGCCGGGTTCAGCAGCACCAGAACCTGGCCGGGTTCCAGCGTCGCCGCGGCCACCTCGATCCCCTGGATCAGGATCGCATAGCCCTTCTGCGGCAGCAGCGGATCGTCGGTCAGCCGCACCTCGGGCATCACGAAGCCGAATTCCTGCGCGATGTGGCGGCGCATGTTGCCGATGCGCTTGTCGAGGCCCGAGCCCGGCTCCATCACCGCGCCGATGATCGAGGGGTGGAAGCGGACATGCACCTCGTCGGTGTCAAGCAGGTCGCCGAGCGGGCGCGCGGCCGAGGGCGCGGCCTCGTCGGCCGGCGCCTCGGGCGGGTCGAAGGCGGCCAGCGCGCGCCGCTCGCGCACCCCGGCCGCGAACCAGGCGCTGGCCGCAAGCCCGGCCGAGCCCAGGATGAACGGCACGAAGGGCAGCCCGGGCAGGAAGGCAAACACCGCCATCAGCGCCGCCACCGTGCCGAGTGCCGCCGGGTATCCGCCGAGCTGTTCGAGCAGCGCCCGGTCGGCCGACCCCGCAGCGCCGCCCTTCGACAGCAACAGCGCCGCCGCGATCGAGGTGATGACCGAGGGGATCTGGCTGACCAGCCCGTCGCCCACCGTCAGGATCGCATAGGTCTCGAGCGCCGCGCCGAACGACATGCCGTGCGCCGCCACGCCCATGCCGAGGCCCATCACGATGTTGAGCAGCGTGATCAGCAGCCCCGCGATCGCGTCGCCCTTGACGAATTTCGAGGCGCCGTCGAGCGAGCCGAAAAAGGTCGTCTCCTCCTGCTCGATGCGGCGGCGGTCCTTGGCCTGCGCGTGGCTGATCGCGCCCGAGGCGACGTCGGAATCGATCGCAAGCTGCTTGCCCGGCATGCCGTCGAGCGCGAAGCGCGCGCCCACCTCGGCCATGCGCCCGGCGCCCTTGGTGATGACGATGAAATTGACGATCAGCAGGACCGAAAAGACCACCAGCCCCAGGAACAGGCTGCCCCCCATGATGAACATGGCGAAGCCCTCGATCACGCCGCCGGCCGCGTCGGTGCCGGTGTGCCCCTGCCCGATGATCAGCTTGGTCGACGAGATATTGAGCGAAAGGCGCAACATCAGCGACGCCAGCAGGATCGTCGGGAAGGCCGAAAAGTCCAGCGGGCGTTCGATGAACAGCGTGATGGTGAAGATCAGGATCGCAAGCCCGAACGAGACCGCAAGCCCCGCGTCCAGCAGCCAGGCCGGCATCGGCAGGATCATCATGCTGATCACCGCCATCAGCGCGAGGGTGAGCAGAACCGTCGGCTGGTAGATCTGCCGGATCGAGAACATCCGCCCCTCCCTCAGGATCCGCTGGCGATCAGCGGTTGCGCGTTGGCGCCGATCAGTGGCCGGGGCGCGACCGCGGCCTGCCCGCCGGCCTCGCGGGGCGCCGCCAGCGCGAACAGCGAGCCTGCGGCCCGGGCATGTCCGGTCGCGCCGGCCTGGTGCGGCGGCACCGGGGCATCCGGCCCCAGGGCCACGAACGGCCGCACCGCCGCATCGCCGCGCGGCACGAACCCCGGCAGCGCGCCGGCGCCGGGCGGGGGGGCTGCGCGCCGGGGCCCTGCCTCCCAGGCGAGGGCGACGCGCACGCCATCGCCGGGCCCCTCCGGCACCGCGGCGTGCTGCCCGGCCGGCTCGCGCCGCATTGGCCCGGCGCGGTCGAGCAGGGTCTCGATCTGCGCGCGATAGCGATCGGCATGGCGCGCCGTGCGCGAGTGGTAATGCCCCGAGGCGACCAGCCAGTTGCCGCTCTCCTCGAACAGCCCGCGCAGGAAGCGCGCCGCATAGTCGGCGCCCGCGTCGGGGTCGAGCATCGCCTCGAGCGAGCCGAACCCGGCGCCGTGCCAGCGATGGTTGATCTGGAAGCAGCCAAGGTCGATCGACCGCACCCCGCGCGCCAGCGCCTGCCGGGCAACTTTGAGCGCCTCGGCCGGCGTGTCGAAGAACATGCCCTGCCCCGCGACATTCAGCGTCCAGGGCCAGGGCCCGGTCCCGCCACCGCGCCGGGTGCCGCTCTCGGCCAGGGCGATCGCGCGCAGGATGCCGGGCGGCACGGCGTGGCGCTGGGCCGCGCGATCGGCCGCGGCCAGACACGCGTCCGACACCGGCGCCTTGGCCGGTGCCGCCGCCTCCGCCAGCGTCGCCGCCCCAAGCAGCGTCGCCGCCCCGAGCAGCGCCGCCGCTCCCAGCCCGACGAGACGCGACCGCCTGAACGCCGCCCGCCTGAACGCCGCCCGCATCATCCCCCCGCCACCAGCCCGATGACGGTGGTCTGGAAAAACCCGACCAGCATCTGCGTCATGAAGCCGAGCGTCGCCCAGAACACCACGACGATCGCCACCATCTTCGGCACGAAGGTCAGCGTGAGTTCCTGGATCGAGGTCAGCGCCTGGAACAGGCCGATGATCAACCCCACGACCAGCGCAACCCCGAGGATCGGCGCCGAGACCGCGAGCGCGATCCAGGCAGTCTCGCGCATCAGTCCGATCAGCAATTCCTCGCGCATCGTGGCGGCTCAGACCGGCATGCGCAGGATTTCCTGATAGGCCTCGACCACGCGGTCGCGCACGGTGACGGCGGTCTCGAGCGCCATCTCGGTGGTCGACAGCGCCTCGACCAGGGTCTGCACGTCGCCCTTGCCGCTGGCGGCGTCGACGGTCGCGACCTCGGCCTGGCGCAGGCTGGTCTCCATCATCCGCGCGGCCTCGCTCAGCGCGTCCGAAAAGCTCGGGCCCCCGCGGCCTTCCTCACCCCCTTCGGCGCCGCCCACGTTCGCGAATTTCTTCGCATTGCCATAGGACTGAAGCGCAAGGCTGGTATCGAATGTCATCGGGATTCTCCCTTGTGAAAGCCCGCTTCCGAGCTGGATGGCCGGAAGGTCCGGCGCCCTCAGCGGCGCAGCAGGTCGAGAATGCCGCCGCTCATGCGCCGGGCCTGGTCGAAGATGTTCAGGCTCGCCTCGTAGGAGCGTTGCGCCTCGCGGGCGTCGGCAAGCTCGATCAGGGGGTCGACGTTCGAGAAGCTCACCATGCCCTGCGCATCCGCCAGCGGATGGCCGGGTTCGTAGACCTGGCGCGGCGCCGACGGGTCCAGCCTGACCTGTCCCGGGCGCACCAGTGCGGCCTGCGAGCCGCGGTCGACCTCGGTCTCGAACGCCACCGTCTTGCGGTGATAGCCGGGGGTGTCGGCGTTCGCGACGTTCTCGCCGATCAGCCGCAGACGGTGGCTCTGCGCGCTCATGCCGCTCGCCGCACTCATCATCGCTCGCTTGAGGTCGTGCATCCTTGCCCCCTGTCGTCAGCGCACCCGGCCGAGGCCGAGCCGCAGCAGATCCAGCGTCTTGCCATAGACCGTCAGTGCAAGGCGGTGCTGGCCCTGCGCCTCGACCGCCCGCAGCGTCTGGTCTTCGAGATTGACGGTGTTGCCGTTCGGCTCGGCCGGAAAGTCGGGCATGACCACCGCGGCCGGCTGGGCACGGTCGCCGCTCGCACCCACATGACCGGGCCGCGTCGCGCGCGGCGTAAACCTGTCGTTAACCAGTGTTGAGAAATCCTGCACGTCACGGGCGCGATAGCCCGGCGTGTCGGCGTTCGCGACGTTTTCCGCGATGAGTTTATGCCGCTCGGCCGCGTGTCGCGCCATCGAGGACGCAAGATCGAGCACGGCAAGGTCATTGAACATGACGAAATCCACCACTTCTTGGCGCTGCTGCACCTTGCGTAAGCCGAATCGCCTTAACAGACGGTTCCCGGAACAGTGGGGCGGCGCGCGATGATCCATCACGGACACGATCTGCCCGACCTGCCGGCGTCGGCGATCATCTGGGGCCGGATCAGCGGCTCGGATGGCGCGCGCGTGCGGGTCAGCGGGCTCGCGCAACTCGCCCGGATCGGCGATCAGCTCCGCATCGAACTGGGCGCCGGGCGCGAGGCGCTGGCCGAGATCGTGGCCCTCGACCGGTCGGCGGCGGTCGCCATGCTGCTCGGCACCGCCGACGGGATCGCCGCCGGGCAGCGCGCCTGCCTCGAACCGGTCCCGGACCCGGTGCCGTCGGCCGCCTGGCTCGGCCATGTCGTCGATGCCTTCGGCGTCGTGCGCGACGGCGGCGATGCGGCGGCGCGCACCGCCGCGGGGGCGCC